>JAOQAL010000489.1 GCA_025963615.1 Chitinophagaceae bacterium
AAAATCTTTTCATGTTCAATCTGTTCATTCGGAATATGGAATGACTGAATTACTGTCCCAGGCCTATTCGAAGGGTAATGCTGTTTTCGAATGTCCACCCTGGATGAAGGTATTGGTACGGGAGGAAGATGATCCTTTAAATTTGCAGGCGGCAACAGCTTTTAAAACGCAGCTGGCACTTAGCGGAGCATTCAATGTGATTGATCTTGCCAACATTTATTCCTGCAGCTTTATTGCAACCGATGATATCGGGAAACTTTTTGAAGATGGTAGTTTTGAAGTTCAGGGCCGGATGGATAGCAGTGATGTCCGGGGCTGTAATTTACTGGTCGTTTGATACCGGCAGGAAGCAGGTTTTTTCTTTTATCCTTTTTTTGACTTTTACCAGATACTATGGGAAAAGATGAATTTAAAACTCCGGTGGATGCTGCATAGCCAACCAGGTCCACCGGTACGGTAAGTTGCGTCTACCGGCTTTTGCTAACAAGCCGTTGTTAGAAATTAAATTGAAACCATTCAATGACAAATTTTAAAAGCTGTAATTACAGGCTTTGCTATATAAGAAGTCATTCGGAAAACAAGACGACTACCAACTTTTACTGGTGATATACCTTATCCGGCGAGCATATTTCCGCTTTCATCGAAATTGAAATTGCAGCGCCTTTTAATGTTGCTACCTTAACACCAGGTCAGTTTTTAATTCGTGCCTTTGGCAAAATCCGTGAGGCACATTTTTTTTCTGTGTTGCATTGGTTTAGCGTAAGGCGCCCCCGGGTGCCTTATTTTATTTTATAAACTGACGGCCCTTTAAATTAGTTCATCGCCGTTTTGCCCTTTTCTACCGAAATAACCTGATAATAAGATATTCTGTTACCATTTTTGCAGTACAAACCATTGACAGATGTTTAGAATGTTGCGATTATCCGTATCGCTGCTATTCCTCACTGCAGCAGGCAGAGCCTATGCACAAACAGCAGATACGCTTTACCTGAAATTCCCGGAAGCTGAAAAACTTTTTCTTCAGAACAATCTCTCTTTATTATCCGCCCGGTATAATATTGATATTAATAAGGCTTATAAACAACAGGCCGCTTACTGGAATAATCCGGTATTAAGTACGGATCAGAATATTTATGATGGCAAATTTTTCCGTCATAGAACGGTGGATGGTCAGCAGTATGGACAGGTTTATATAGCCCTGCAGCAGTTGATACTGACTGCCGGTAAGAGAAATAAATTAATCAAACTGGCGGATGATAACGTACTTACCGCCGGGCAGCAATTCGATGAGCTTTTAAGGAATCTGAGATTCGTTCTTGCCACCGGTTTTAATAGCCTGGATCAGTTGTGGCAAACCAACAAGGTCTATAATAATGAAATTGAAGCCATGCAAAAAATGGTTTCAGGCATGGACGAGCAATTGAAGGTGGGCAATATTTCTCAAAAGGATAATGTCCGTGTCAAATCACTATTATATTCCCTGCAAAGTGACCAGGCGGATTTATTACGACAACTGGCGGATGTGCAGAAAGAATTAAAAGTCATGCTGAATACAAGCGATAGTACTTTTATTGTACCCCAGGCAAGTCCGTTGCCCCCAGCTGATGGCTTGATTTTACAAACATTAATCGATTCAGCAAAATCGAACCGACCTGATTTCAACCTGGCCCGGACGAATTTAGTAGCCCAACAGCATAATCTTTTATACCAAAAAGCCCTGGTTACACCCGATGTAACGGTCGGAGCGGAGTATGATCGCGCAAGTAGTTATATACCCAATTATTATGGCTTATCGATTTCGTTGCCCCTGCCTGTATTTAACCGCAATAAAGGAAATATAACGGCGGCTAAATATGGAATCAAACAGGCAGAAACCGGGGTTCAACAGGTACAATACCAGGTAGAACAGGATATTGCTGCAGCTTACAGCAAATGGCTTATTGCTTCCAATATGAACAATGCGTCGACCGGGGAACTAGGCAATCAATATGATCAACTGATGCAGAATATGATAACAAGTTATAAGCAACGCCAGGTAAGCCTGATCGAATTCATCGATTTTTTTGATGCCTATAAGGATTCCGGCATCAAACAACTGCAGCAAAAGGCAAACCTGCGGAATGCCGCAGCGGAATTAAATTATACAACAGGTACAACCATTATTAACCTTCAATAATTACAGGATATGTTTAAGATTGAGTTTTCAATAAGAAAATCCCTTTTTGCTGTTACAGGAATACTGGCTCTTTTTCTTATAACATCCTGTAAAGGCAAGCCACAAACCGATGCTGATCCTGATAAACGGGTCTGCATTACAGATTCTTTATCGAAAATTATCCGCATTGATTCTGCGGTTACCAGCAATATTGATGATGAAATAAAACTTTCCGGAGAAATTAATTTCAACGATAACAAGGTGGTGAAGATATTTCCTTTCGGCAGTGGTAAAGTGCTCGAAGTAAAAGCGTCATTGGGTGATAAAGTTTCCAAAGGCCAGGTGCTTGCCATTGTCCAGAGTGCGGAGGTGGCCGGTAATTATGCTGACCTATCCTCGGCTAATAATGACGTAAGTATCGCGAAGCGCCAGATGGAAAACGCGGAATCTTTGTATAAGAATGGTATTGCCAGTGAAAGGGAATATTCCGAAGCAAAAGAAAACTATCAGAAAACAAAATCGGCTTCCAATAAGCTGCAGGAAGCCATCAGTATCAATGGCGGTGGCCATACATCGGCCAACGGAACCTATGTAATTACGGCTCCCATGAATGGTTATGTAGTAGAAAAGAAGGCATCGCAGGGCGCTTTCATCCGGGGTGATAATGGGGATAATCTTTTTACTATTGGTGATATCAGCGAAGTATGGGTTTGGGCCAATGTATATGAAACGGATATTGCCAAAGTAAAAGAAGGGTATACCGCGAAGGTTACTACGCTTGCCTATCCTGATTCAACATTTACCGGTGTGGTAGATAAAGTAAATCAAATTCTCGATCCGGAAACCAAGGTAATGAAAGTAAGGATCCGCATTCCCAATAAAACGATGCAGTTAAAGCCCGAGATGTTTGCCAATATAATAGTGCAGAATAAAGAGGGAAGGAAGGCCGTAACGGTTTCTTCAACCGCTATTGTGAGTGATTATGGTAAAAACTATGTTATCATTTATCATGATAAATGCAATCTCGAATTAAAACAGGTTGAATTACTGAAAACCGTAGGCGGAAAAACTTATATCAGTTCAGGACTGACCGGTGGCGAACAATTGATTTCGCAAAACCAGGTCCTTTTGTTTAACGCCCTTAAAGAAGATTAACCGGTATAAAAAACAGCTATGAACAGGTTTATTAAAAGCATTATTCACTTTTCGCTGCGGCACCGGTACTTTGTTTTCTTTATGACCGCCGTGTTGGTTGTCATTGGCATCTGGAGTTACAAAGAAACACCGATTGAAACCTTTCCGGATGTAACCAACACACAGATCATTATCATTGCACAGTGGGCTGGCAGAAGTGCAGAAGAAGTAGAAAAATTTGTAACGATTCCCCTGGAAACAGTATTGAATTCGGTGCAAAAGAAATCAAATCTCCGCACCACTTCAGCATTTGGTTTATGTTATATCCGTATCATTTTTGATGACGATGTAGATGATGCGTTTGCAAGACAGCAGGTGTTGAGCCGGCTGGGCGGGGCTGATCTTCCGGATGGCGTGAAGCCGGATGTACAACCGCCTTATGGACCCACCGGGGAAATTTACCGGTATACATTAAGAAGTAAAACGGAAAGTATCCGGGATTTAACGACGATCCAGAACTGGGTATTGGATCGTCAGTTCAAATCCGTTCCGGGTGTAGCGGATGTAAATAGTTTTGGCGGCGAAGAGAAGATTTTTGAAGTCAGTGTGAACCCTGATTTGCTTATCAAGTACAACCTTACTTCGCTCGATATTTATAATGCTATTGCAAAAAGTAATGTAAATGTCGGCGGGGACGTTATTGAAAGAAACGGCCAGTCCTACGTGGTAAGAGGTATTGGGGTGTTGAGGAATATAGAAGATATCACGAACATTATTATCAATAAAACGAATGGCGTTCCACTCCTGGTTAAAAATGTAGCTACGGTAGTGGAGTCCGGAAAGCCAAGACTGGGACAGGTGTCACGGGCAGACAGGCATGAACGGAATGACGATGTCATCGAAGGTATTGTAGTGATGCGGAAAGGAGAGAACCCGGCTGAGGTACTTGACCGGGTACGGGCGAAAGTGGATGAATTAAATAACTCCGTATTGCCGAAAGATGTAAAGATCGATCCTTTCTATGATCGTACGGTATTGATGGATTATGCCCAGGAAACAGTTATCCATAACCTGATTGAAGGGATTATACTGGTAACAGTTATTGTATTGTTATTTATGGCCGACTGGCGTACAACGGTCACCGTTGTAATTATCATCCCGCTTTCTTTATTGTTCGCCTTTATTTGCATGCGTATAAGAGGAATGAGCGCCAACCTGCTTTCCATGGGGGCGGTGGATTTCGGAATTATCATCGATGGGGCCGTGGTGATGGTCGAAGGCTTATTTGTAGCGCTGGATCAAAAGGCCCGGGAGGTAGGCATGGAAAAGTTTAACCGCCTGGCCAAACTGGGCTTATTCAAAATAAAAGGAACGGAGATGGGCAAAGCCATCTTTTTTTCCAAACTTATTATTATCACCTGCCTGATTCCCATTTTCGCGTTTCAGAAAGTGGAAGGAAAGATGTTTTCTCCGCTCGCATATACACTAGGGTTCGCTTTACTGGGCGCTCTGTTATTTACATTAACCCTGGTACCGGCATTGTCCAGTATCC
>JAOQAL010000508.1 GCA_025963615.1 Chitinophagaceae bacterium
AACATGCGACCAGGAAACTTCTGAATAAAAATAATATCACCGCAAATACAAGAAGGCTGGACGTAATCAGAATCGTTAATAATTCCCTAAAGGATTTCTGCTGTTCGGCGTAAGCGCCACCATATTCAATATGATAACCCTGTGGCAATACAACTCCCGATGATATTTTCTGTTGAATGTCTTTCATAACCGTACCGAGGTCACGGTTTTCCAAACGTCCGGTTATGACCCCCATGGATTGAAGATTTTCCCGCTGCAATTCCGCATCGCCACTATTTACTGTAATGGATGCAACGGTGGTGAGCGGTATTAATTTACCGGAAGGCAAAAAAATCTGCATTTGCTTAATGCCTTCTACCGATTGCTGCCGGCTGTCAGGATAAACCATCCGTACAACTGACAACTGCTCTTTTTCCAGGATATTTCCCGCAATGGCACCCTGTAAACCAAGCTGTACCTGCGTCTGCAACGACTGCGGCGATAAACCATATTGGGCAAGCATGGCATTGTCCGGCATAACACTTACCGAGGGGCCGGAAATAACAATTCCATTAAAAACATCCGTCGCTCCGCTTACCGTTTCAACAAGGCTGCCAATCTGTTGAGATAATTCTTTTAACCGTTCTGCATTATCCCCAAATACTTTTATTTCAATAGGCTGCACGGAAGTCATCAGGTCACCCAGCATGTCCCCGATCACCTGGCCAAAATCAACACGCAGGGCAGGCTGTGAGGATTCCACCTGCTGCCTGATATCATTGATTACTTCGTCGGTGGTGCGGTTGCGTTTTTGTTTCAACTGTATCAGGTAATCGCCGGTATTGGGTTCTGTAATAAAAAATCCCATCTGTGTTCCGGTCCTTCTTGAATAAGCCTGCACTTCCGGCACTTTTACAATGATCTTTTCTATTTCACGCAGCATCCGGTCTGTTTCATCCAGTGAAGTACCCGGCGGCGATACATAATCCAACACAATACTTCCTTCATCCATTTCGGGTAAAAAACCGGTTTGAAGTTTTGGAAGAATATACCAGGCCGATAGGCCGAAAAAAGCTATAATAATAAAACTGATATAAGGCTTCCGTATAAAAAACGAAACCCATTTTTGTCTTTTTACGGAATGGGCGGGCTGTGATTTTGTTTTCGCCGCATTCTCCTTTTTGGTTCGTGTAAGAAATAAATAAATAACAGGAAGGCATATCCACGTTACAAAAAAAGAACAGAGCAGGGTAATGATCATTGTATTGGTCATTACTTTAAAATAGGCACCTGCTACGCCGCTCATCAATTCGAACGGAATAAAAATCACTATGGTGCTTAAAGAAGATCCAATCATGGCCGGCAGTAAATAATGAATCGCTTTTTGTACCAGTGCCAGCGATGATTCGCCCGGGTGTTCTTCATGGGTGCGATGAATCTGCTCCACGACCACGATAGCGTCATCGATGATCAAACCGATCGCCGCTGCAATGGCACCCAATGTCATAATATTCAGCGTATACCCCATGGTATAGATAGCTATTAATGTAAGGCAGATGGTCACCGGGATGGTGATTAAAATCGTAATGCTTGCTTTTAAAGAACGAAGAAAAATAATAGCAACAACGATCGCCAGTATCAAACCGATCCAAAGACTGTCGGTTACACTCTTAACGGAATTATTGACAAAATCCGCCTGTATGTAATACGGGCGGATTGTTATTCCTGCCGGGAGGATTTTCTTCAGCTCTTCCACTTTAGCGCTTACCTGATCCGAAATATCTATGAGATTTGCATTGGGTTGTTGTATAACGGCTACCAGTAGTCCTTCTTTTCCATTGGCGTTGATCTTTGTATACTCAACGCCCGGGCTGATACTTACCACCGCGATATCTTTTAACAGCACCACCCTTCTTCCGTTATTTGAAACTATTATGTTTTCAAGTTCATGCGGCGTATGTACGGTGGCATCGGTTACGGTGAGGTATAATTGCCGGAAATCCTGCAAGTAACCATTGGATTGTATAAAATTGGTTTGATTCAGCGCCGCAGAAAGCAGGTCGGGTGTAATAGCCAGGGCGCCCATTTTCTGCTGGTTCAATGTAAGCCAGTATTCCTTTTGTTTACCGCCGATGATACGAATCTCTGCTACACCCTGTACCTGCGATAAAAAGGGTTTTATAGTATACAAAGCCAGTTGCTTCATATCAATCGGGGTATTGTTATTACTTGTTTCTAGCGTATAACCCATCACCGGTAAGATAGAAGGATTCATTTTTTCTACCGTGATCTGCGTATTGGGCGGAAGGTCATTTCTTATTTGCGAAATCTTTGATTCAATGCGTTGCTGGGAGAGGTCAATATTGGCATTCCAGTTCATATACGCAGATATCTCACAACTCCCCCGGCTCGTTATACTCCGTACATCGGCAAGATCCGGCACCTGTTTGATGGCATTCTCCAGCGGTTTGGTCACGGTAACCATCATCTTATTTACCGGTTGCAGACCTGCATCAGCAATGATTTTTATTTTAGGAAAAGTAATAGAGGGAAACAGCGATGTCTGCAAACGGCTGTAAACAAATGATCCGCCCAGGATAATTAGTACGATTACAACAGTGAGGGGATTTTTATATTGCGTGAAGAAATTTTTCATTACTCCGGTTTCACAATTTTTACTTTAGCGGTATCCGCCAGTCCATAATTACCGCTGATTAATATCTGGTCGCCTGTTGTAAATAAAGGCTTCATAATTTCTACTTTGCCATCTGACTCCATCCCCGTCGTTACCGGAACTTTCACAGCAGTAACTGAATCCATCATTTTCATAACCCAGAAATTGGTTTGCGATTCATCGCTGAGTA
>JAOQAL010000530.1 GCA_025963615.1 Chitinophagaceae bacterium
TAATTGATAAAATATTCCAGCCCTTCTTCACGACCAAACCAACCGGGCAGGGAACTGGCTTAGGCCTGAGTTTGAGTTATGATATTGTAAAAGCGCATGGTGGAGAAATGAAGGTGCATTCTGTGCCAGGGTATTCAACGACCTTCACGGTGCTCCTGCCTTTCAATGTAAAATAAAGCGAGTCCTGAGTCTTTATCATTTTTTTTTCAACCCCACAGAATTTTTACCGTTTGTAAAAGTTTTCGGTAAGGGTTCGTGCGACAGCAGGTTAGAAGAACCCCGAACTTTCGCTTATTTTTGTGCGTTATTCCGGAAAGACTTAACTATGATGACAGACCTATTGGCATTCATTCACTCATTTTCAGACTTTTCAGAGGAAAGCTGGAATCTTCTTCGCCCTATCATAACAAAAATTGAATTCAAAAAAGCGGATTACCTGGTACAGGCTGACAAGATTTGCAATTCCTTGTTCTTTATCAGCAAGGGCTATTGCAGAGCATTTAATGTGCAGGACGGTGTGGAAGTAAACACCTGTTTCTATTTTGAAAACGACATTGCCACCAATATGAATAGCTACGTTTTTAACATTAAATCTTCTTTTGCTATCCAGGCCTGCGAACCGGTAACGGCTTATAAATTCGATAAAAGCAAAGTGCTTGAAGTCAGTAAGAAGGCGCCGGAAATTGAGTTAATAGCCAAACGGAATTTACAACTGATTGCAGCCAGGCAGGAAAAACAACTACAATTGTACCGGTTGCTGACAGCAAAACAACGCTATGAATACCTGGAGAAGAATGAAATTGAAATCTTGCAACGCGTGCCACTAACACAACTCGCTTCTTATTTGGGTGTTACCAGGGAAACATTAAGCCGGATCCGAAACAAAAGACTTCAAAAATAATTATGTGACGTTTATCACGGGTTAAACTAGAATATCCGGGCCAATTTTGTATTTCATCAAAGAGACACAAAATGGCTTCGCAAACAATCTTTCAAGTTTTTCTACTCTTTCATCTCACAGGATTTGCGGTCTTGACAGGCACTCTCCTTTTAGACACGGTAACCCTTAGTCGTTTTTGGAAACCATACCACCAGGACAAACTTCTTGTCAATCCTGCGCTGCAAGCTATCGCGGGATTTCCAAGGTTAATGGGAATAGCATTCGGCCTGCTCATTCTTTCAGGAGTCGGCATGATGGCAATGACCCAGGGGTTATTTGGTGAACAAATATGGTTCAGGATAAAATTCGGGATCATCCTTACTATTATCATTGTCCGTTTAACCAGCAGGAAACAAGGCGTCCATCTCCGGGAAACAACGATTAATAACCAAGCGGACAATTCAAAAAAAATAGAAAAAATTAAAAACAGCTTATCCATTTTTAATGGTGTGCAGCTTGCACTGCTTTTTATAATCATCCTGTTAAGTGTTTTCAAATTCAATTAATATGAACTTCAAAGCAAGTTGTTTGATCAGAAGCAGCGGCAGAATGCTTTTTCAAAAGCATCAGCGAATGGCCATCTTTTAGAATATGTTAAAACTTTTCGAAAAAAAACAACAAAATGAAAAAAGACGAAGCGATTTATTGGACAGCAACAGCAATAATTGGTGCAGTTATGCTATGGAGTGCTTACAACTTTACCTTCAATCCAGAAATGAAAGGGGCTTTTACACATCTCGGGTTACCCAATTGGTTTAGAATAGAACTAACGGTTGCAAAAATATTAGGTTTACCCGCATTGCTGATCCCGGGAATGCCGGATAGCATCAAACAGTTTGCTTACTTTGGTTTTGCTATCATTTTAATTTCGGCAACCGTGGCGCACCTATCAAGTGGTGATAGTTATTTGTTTGAAATCGGACATAGTTTCTTTTTGATTGCATTGATTGTGTCATATATCTATTACCACAAAACGATGAAAATCAAATCAGGAAACGGGTAAGGGCTACTGATTGGCGGCGGCCTGCTTCTGTGCTCCTGTGATCTCAGGTATATGAATCCGATTGCTATCGGAACTCTTTACTTGCATTTCCCTGCGTAGATTTTCGTAGGAAAATTAGCTGTAAACTGGAATTTATACAATTTTCGCATACCTGTGGTAGGTAGGCCTGCGCTAGAGCGGATTAAATCCAGTGACCGGGACCCCGCATTCGGTGGGGCGCCGGAAGCGGCTACGGTGTGCTCAACTGCATGAACCCGAAAGGTAACAGCCTGCCGGTTTCCGGCGAACATAATTTTTGGTAGCGACCAGCCGGTAGACCAGGAGCTAATCCCTTTGGTTGTGCATTGAGATTATCGGGAAAGGAGAATTACCCAGGTAAATTAAAAAATTTCCAGTTTTCGAACACCGGTAAGCGTTTGTACAGGTCAACCAGTGCGGATCCTGACAATAATAGGCCTTGAAAAACGTTCAAATACTATCTAAACACCCTATAAACTGCAAAATCCAACATTATGAAAAACCTGGCCTACCTGATTAGCATTGCTATATGCCTGAGTTCCTGCCGTTCCACCAATCTCGTCTTTATCAGTGTAAAAGAACCTGCGCCTGTCACAGTTCCGAATTATGTTAAATCTGTTGCCATCGTAAATAGAAGTATCGCCTCTGATAAAACAAAAGTGCTGGACGCTATTCATAAAGTTTTTTCGCTGGAAAGCAAAACCCTCGTTGAGGAAGGAGGCAAAGCCTGTATCAATGGTTTGAATGATGAAATGATTGCGAATAACCGATTTGAACGAATAGTTAAACTGGATACTACCGAACTAAGATCATTTGGAGCAGGGGTCTTCCCTTCCCCACTCGATTGGGCACAGGTAGAAAAAATTTGCAGCGACACAAAAACCGACGCACTCTTTTCGCTTGAGTTATTTGATACTGATACCAAACTGAGTTATTCGACCTCGTCGGGCGTAACCAATACGGTCTTTGGAAAGCTCCCCTTACCGCAACATCATGTAAACATGAATACACTTGTAAGAACAGGATGGAGGATGTATGATCCTGCTGGCAGGGTGGTACTGGACGAGTGGAATATCTCAAAGGATTTGCAATTTTCTGGCAACGGGATTAACCCGGTGGCGGCTGCCGGTGGACTGATCGGAAAAAAAGAAGCTGTTATACAAGTAAGTAATATGGCCGGGCATCTCTATGCTTCCAGGATTGATCCTTACTGGATCCGCGTACACCGGGATTACTTTGTAAAAGGCAGTGCCAATTTGGCGATGGCGAAAAGAAAAGCACAAACTGGCAACTGGGACGATGCCGGCGAATTATGGAAGAAAGAAACTAATAGCGGCAGCGGTAAAGTAGCTGGCAGGGCTTGTTACAACATGGCTATTATAAACGAAATAAATGGCGACATAGATGGAGCCATCATGTGGGCACAAAAAGCTTATGAAAATTACAATGTCAAAATTGCACTCCGCTATGTAAATATCTTGCGCAACCGGAAAGCAAATAATGAGCTATTGAGAATGCAAAACAGTAACTAACCTGTTTACTTTGCATTAATTATTTTACAGGCCCGGATCTCAATGTATTGCCATTAGGTTCGGGGTGACACAACGTTCCATTCTCCTCTCCTGGCTCTGAGCAAAAAAATTTCCCAGTCCTTATATTGGCTGCCGCAACCCTTATTTACATCCATCAAGACCCAATCGAATAAAAGGATCCTATTTCATATACTGCACCCGAAAAGACCTGAATCCATGTTACCGTGAGTAACAGTACCCGTATAATTTATTTCGCAGGATGTTTTAGTCAATTGCCATCATTATAAACATTGCTCACATCGGCAATTCCAGAAGCGTCCAGGAGGCGGGCTCCAAGATAAAAAGGCAACTATAAAACGGCTGCACCATTCACCAGGGGATTTTTCATAAAAATTAGTTTATGATTAAATGATTTGTCGAAAATCAGGGTTATATTTCATTAAGTCAATTACCGCTCCCGTAGAATTTTTTGCGGCGCCAGGGGTTTGACTGTAAGATTTTTCAACTGATAAATTTTCCCGGGAAGAACCCAGTCATACAGGAATTTTTGGAATAACCATTTAAAAAATTTGCCATGCCGATTTA
>JAOQAL010000612.1 GCA_025963615.1 Chitinophagaceae bacterium
TCCGCTCATGAGTTTCTGGAACGGTAGCAATGGCGCTCAAAATATGTTTAAAGCGATCCGCGATTGCAATATCTTCCTGGAAAATATTAACCGCGTTGCCGATATGGATCAATTTGAAAAGGATCAGTGGTCAGCGGAGGTCAGATTTTTAAAAGCATATTACCATTGGTGGCTCTTACGTATGTATGGCCCTATCCCTATCGTTGATACCAATTTGCCAATTGACGCTTCGCAGGAAGCGGTGCAGGTGGAACGCATACCAGTAGATTCCTGTTTTAACTATATCTCCAAAACAATAGATGGTGCGCTGCCGAATTTACCGGATATCATACAGGACCCGGCAAATCAAATGGGACGTATCACTAAAGCTATCGCACTTGCGGCGAAGGCCGAGATCCTTACGACGGCAGCCAGCCCTTTATTTAATGGCAACACTTCCTACGTTAACTTTAGAAATAAAGCCGGGCAGCCGTTTTTTAACCAAACGACCAGCCAAGATAAATGGGTAACCGCGATGAACGCTTGTAAAGACGCTATCACCGCTGCCACGGCTAATGGTAACAAGCTTAACAAGTTTAACCCGGCTGTATCGCTGGGCTTACCGCCCGAAATTCAAACAGTAATGGATATCAGGTCCACATTAACCGATAATTTCAATTCTGAAGTAATTTGGGGCAATACAAACAGTTTGGCAGGTTCTATCCAAACCTTAGCCCAACCCAGGATCAACGCGCTCAATGCGGCCAATTTTAGCTTTTTAAGCCTGGCCAGCGTTCCTTTCAACATCGTCAATATGTTTTATACTAAAAATGGCGTGCCAATCGACGAAGATAAAACATTGAACTTCGCATCGAGGGGATCGAGTACAAGAACTGCGGTAGCGTCAGAGAAGTATTATATACAGCCTAATTACAACTCAGCTGCTATCAATTTTGACAGGGAGCCACGTTTTTATGCCGATCTGGGATTTGATGGAAGTATCCTTTTTGGAAATGGCAATGTGACCGTTAGCGCTTTGAATCATCTTGAAGCCAAACAAGGCCAATATTCAGGATGGGCAGGCGGTCCGAGCAATTATAATATCACGGGTTACTGGCCGGTTAAACTGGTCAATTACCTAAGCACTTTACCCACAATAACAACTTATTCATACGTCGCCTATGCATGGCCGGTTTACCGGTTATCCAACCTCTATTTGCTGTATTCGGAAACAATTAATGAAGTTAGCGGCCCGACGGCAGAGGCTTTCAACTATAGTGATCAGGTACGTGCCAGGGCCGGACTTCCAACAGTTGCCACTTCTTGGACGAATTTTTCCAATAATCCATCTGCCTATACCACTAAAGACGGATTAAGAAAGATCATTCATCGGGAACGAATGATTGAACTGGCATTTGAGGGTCAAAGATTTTGGGATCAAAGGCGTTGGAAGGAGGCCGAAAAAACTTTTCAGGAGGCCATACAAGGATGGAATATTGGGCAAGCTGATCTACAAGCCTATTATCAACCGGTTACGCTCTTCAACAGGTCATTTCAGTTGAGAGATTATTTCTGGCCGATCGCGGAAAATGATCTGTTAACCAATAAAAATTTAGTACAAAATCCAGGATGGTAAAATATTTTTAAAATGAATTCAAAAACAAAAAATCATGTTTAGTAAAAGAAATTCTACATTAATTGTATTAGCACTGATCAGTGTAATACTTTCGAATTGTAAGGAACAAATTAACGGCCCGCTGCCCGGTTCTGACGCTGTTCCCGCACTCGTTACTAATGCTACAGTAACCAATCTTCATGGTGCAGCTACCATTAGATATCATGTACCGGCTGATCCGGGACTTTTATATGTCGAGGCAGAATGGACATATAAAGGTGTAACCAGAAACACGAAATCATCTTACTATTCAGATTCATTGGCGATCACCGGTTTTGGGGATACCAACCCTTGTACTGTTCAAATCTACAGTGTTGGTCAAACCGAAAAGAGATCAGCTCCGATATCGGTGACAGTAAATCCTTTATCTGCCCCTGTGCAGGATGTGTTTAAAACCCTCGTAGTCAAGCCGGACTTCGGCGGTATTAACGTCGCATTTACGAATGCCGCTGCTGGAAACCTGGTAATATCAGTCTTTACCAAAGACAAAAATGGAGTGAACGTTGTCGCCAATAGCTTTTATACCAATCTCCTTTCAGGAAATTTCTCTACCCGTGGATTTGATGCTACACCCCGGGTCTTTGGGATCGTGGTAAAGGACAGGTGGAATAATTTATCAGATACTTTGTATACGACACAAACGCCGCTTTTTGAACTGCAATTAAATAAAGCATTATTTAGAGAATTAACGCCATATACAGGCGATGTGAATTCTGACATTTATTCATCGGCTTATCCTTTAAAAAATGTTTGGGACAACAATCTGACAACGATCTACGTTACGAAACTTAATTTAGGAATGCCCGAAAGCTTTACAATAGACCTGGGTGTTAAGGCGACATTAAGCAGGATGAAGTATTGGCAAAGGCAAAGTACCGCATTTTACTATGCGGCTCAGTGTCCGAATGTTTTCGAAGTATATGGCTCAAATAGTCCGCCTGCTGATGGAAGCTATAATGGATGGACATTAATAACGATCTGCAACTCGCAAAAACCTTCGGGTTTGCCACTTGGCATTACTACCAATGATGATATCGCGGCGGCGCAGGCTGGTGAAGACTTTAACTTTCCGATCAGCAACCAGGGATACCGTTACCTGCGCTTTAAGGTAACCTCTACTTATGGCAATTCAACTTCGATAAACTTCGCGGAACTTACGCTTTGGGGGGCTTACTAACATGTTTAAGATGATGAAAATTAATATAAAAAGCGCATTGCCCCGATTGCTTTTCGCAGGTGTGATGATATGTACTGCCTTATCCTGTAAAAAGCAGGATGCCAATTATGCACAGTTTATCAAAGACGGGCCCATCGCTTATCCGGGAAAGGTAGATTCTGTATTTTCTTACGCTGGTAATGGGCGGATCAAGTTAATTTGGAAAGTGCCATTTGACGCTAATATCACCCAGTACAAGATATTTTGGAATTTTGGTTCTGACTCTCTGCTGGTTCCGGGATATAAGCCCACCGGCAATGATTCGGTCCGGACAACGCTGGATAATTTACCGGAAGGAAGTTATAGTTTTTCAGTTTATACCTATGATCAGATGGGGAGACGTTCGGTTCCGGCAACAAAAATTGCACGCTCTTATGGCGCAGTTTTTATGTCAACCGTCTACAACCGTCAAATCAGAACAAGTGTTAAAGATTCCAAAACCTCGACTGTAACTATAACCTGGGTAAATCTGGACCTCAATTGTATCGGGACGGAATGGGTATACACGAAGCCTGGTGGGTCCGCGGGAACTTATTTTGCACCTATCGGCATATCCAGCACGATAACGAATTGTGATGTAACCAAACCTATAACTTACCGTAGCGTTTTCATACCCGAATTCAATGCTATTGACCGTTATTATTCGGCCTACAGTACCTTATAGAATTATATCCTAAAAAACAGTTGAATTTTAAACCGCCGGGCGATCTTGCCTGGCGGTACTGTTTTGATATACGCCCCAAACATGAAAAAAATTTGCGTTTT
>JAOQAL010000641.1 GCA_025963615.1 Chitinophagaceae bacterium
TGTGGGGGTGGCAACTTCGGGGGGAGTTTTTCCGGGCGATTTAATAGAGGAAGTCAGAACTGCGATTACTTATAAGCTGTCTATTGTGAATGGCCTGCATGATCATTTGGTAGAACGTGTTGAAATAAAAAAACTGGCGGACGAAAATGGCGTTGAACTTATTGATATCCGTATTCCTAAAAAGAGAAAAGACCTGCACTTCTGGACTGGAAAAATAATTGGACTCAAAACACCGGTGATCGCTGTGATTGGTACCGATTGTGCTTTGGGTAAACGCACCACCACCCGTTTCGTACTGAATGATTGCCGTGCTGCCGGCATGAATGCCCAAATGATTTATACCGGCCAAACCGGTTGGTTACAGGGAGGCAATTATGGTTTTATATTTGATTCCACATTAAATGACTTTGTGTCCGGCGAACTGGAACATGCTATTCTTCGTTGCAATGAAGAAACAAAACCTGATATCATTTTACTAGAAGGGCAATCTGCTCTTCGCAATCCCAGCGGACCTTGTGGCTCTGAGCTATTGATTTCCGGAAATGCAAAATCCGTCATACTCGTTCATGCGCCGAAAAGAAAATATTATGAACACGATCCTGCCTGGGGCGAGATCCCGTCTTTGGAATCAGAAATAGAATTAATAAAATTGTTAGGCTCGAATGTTATTGCTGTTGCCTTGAATACCGAACACTGCAGTAAGGAAGAAGCGTTTCAATTTCAGTCAGCCTATCAAACAATAATAAACCTTCCTGTTTTGCTTCCATTGCAGGAAGGGTGTAAAAAAATCGTTCCTGTTTTGCAAAAATTGGTTGATGCATCTAAATAATAAACCGTCATACCAAAATATTTCATGAAAATAAAGTCGCTGAAAGCGTATAAAAAAAACCTGGCCTTACAAAAGCCTTATACTATTGCCCGGGAAACTATTTCGGATGTTGAAAATGTTTTTTTTGAAATAACACTGGAAAACGGAATGACAGGAATTGGCGCTGCGAATCCCGCTCCGGAGGTAGTAGGCGAATCACCAGCGCAAACTTTTCAAAATCTTCAATCTGATTTTATTCAGTTCCTGGTGGGTAAAGACATCCGCTATTTTTTACACCATATCTATTTATGCCGGGAACATTTTAAAAACCTGCCGGGTACACAGGCCTGCATTGACATTGCTCTACACGATGCATTTGGGCAGTTTATCGGGATACCGGTGGTTGATTTTTATGGAAGACATCATAAAAAAATGCTTACGTCGGTTACCATTGGAATTAAAGATGCAAACGAAACCATGGAAGAAGCCCATGATTATTATGCCAGAGGCTTCCGTGTATTAAAAGTAAAAACAGGACTGGATGCTGAGCTGGATGCTGAACGTATTATAAAATTAAAAGAGAAATTCGGAGATCATTTCGCCATTCGTGTAGATGCTAATACGGGTTATGATCTCAGCCAGCTAAAATTATTTCTGGATAAAACTAAACACAGTAATATAGAACTGATTGAACAGCCCCTGTCACCGGCTATTGATAAAGACCTGCTACAATTGCCACCACCCATACGTTCCATATTAGCCGCTGATGAATCGTTGAAAAACGCCTATGCTGCCCTGCAACTGGCACAACAGCAATTGTATGGCATATTTAATATTAAGCTGATGAAGTGCGGGGGTATCTCCGGCGCATTTGAAATTGCCGCTGTTGCAAAACCGGCAAGCATTCAACTATTCTGGGGATGCAATGATGAAAGCATCGTGAGTATTACGGCTGCACTACATGCGGCATTTGCCTGTCCACACACAAAATATCTCGATCTCGACGGCAGCCTGGATTTGGCGGAGGATGTAGTATACGGCGGATTTATAATTGAGGATGGGTATATGTATCCGAATGACAAGCCGGGACTGGGCCTGGATGCTGGATACTAGATGCTGGATGCTGGCTAGTAAGATAAAAACTTACCAGAGCGGAGTTATAAAATCAATGAAGCAGGAGCTCGCAGGGTTTTAAACCGGTATGTTTTTTAAACGCGGTAGAAAAGTGCGAAATTGAGGAATAGCCAAGCATCAGGGAAACTTCCGTCACACTGAGTCCTTTTTCGTAGAGCAAATATTTGGCGTGCTCCATGCGCTGGCTTTGATAAAAATCAAAAATCGTTGACCCGAACATTTCCTTGAAACCTTTTTTAAGATAGCATTCATTCATGGCTACCTTACGGCTGAGTTCTTTAATAGTGATAGGCTCACCAATATGCTGAATCAGTATTTCGCGGGCATTCAGAATTTTTTCCCGGTCCGCTTCATTGGCCAAAAACTTACAATTAATGGTGTCCAGTTGTTTTTCCCCTACCATACAATCCATACTGTATAAAAGGAGCATCTGGGTCTGTGCATTAATGTAAATATTTTCCAGGCTATCCGTAAAATTATTATTCAGCAATCCCTCAATTACTATTCTTGTTTTGCCACATAGGGGCAGAATTTTAGTAAACGAAGACTCATGCTTAAAGCAAAGGATATTATCAGAAAGCGTATCGTTTGTGCTTCTTGGTTTTACAAACTGCGAAAGGATCGTGGGGGAAAAACGAAAACTCAGCACATCGACGCTTTCCGCTTTGTCTGAACAGTTTTTTGAGTCACTGAACCTGCAACTATCGCACTCAGTATCTTTTTTCCGGCAGTACACATTCCCGGAAACACAGAATTTTAATTCGAGGTAATTATCTTTCGGGGATGTTTTCGTATAATGATACACCATCATGCCCGTATCGTCAACATTCCATTGTGAATGCCGGTGATAACGCCTAAGTGTATACTGAACCGACCCCGGTATTTGCCTTTCTTTCTCCTGGAGCACGACCATTTGATCCTGCATAACAGGTTGCTTATAGGCCAATGCTAATATATCAGGCGGATTGTACATGCAGGAAGGCAAATTTACGGTTGAAACTTCAATTTTGAACATTATACCGGTTCAAATCTCTGGTTGCCTGAACTTTAACAGGTTAGGAGAAAAAAAATTCTGTTATTTGCCTTAACAATTAACTTTGCTGGTCTTCGTTTAAACCGGGGGCATTTTTGTAATATAACTACATGATTCATCCACATACATATATACATCCGAATGCCAAGCTGGCAACCAATGTAAAAATTGATCCATTTACTGTAATTCACCAGGATGTTGTTATTGGTGACGGTACCTGGATTGGTTCCAATGTAACAATAATGGAAGGGGCCAGGATTGGTAAAAACTGCCGCATTTTTCCGGGAGCCGTTATTGCGGCCGTACCGCAGGACCTGAAATTTGAGAATGAGAGAACCACAGTTGAGATCGGTGACAATACCACTATCCGCGAATTTGTAACTATCAACCGGGGTACCAAGGATATGGAGAAGACCTCTATTGGTAAAAATTGCCTTATCATGGCCTATAGCCATATAGCACATGATTGTTCAGTTGGCAACAATTGCATCATGAGCAATAATACACAAATGGCGGGGCATGTTATCATCGGAGACTGGGCGATACTGGCAGGCATGTGTGCCGTTCACCAGTT
>JAOQAL010000652.1 GCA_025963615.1 Chitinophagaceae bacterium
CAGGGTATTGGGTTATGAAGCCAATTATGCGGGGACCAGTTTTTTGACATTGGATAAACTGCGGTCCAAAGATTTCCATTTTGGAAGCAACATTGTAAATATTGTAGCGGACAAATTACAACCTGGTTCCCTCGGCGCTGTTGGATATGATGATGAAGGCGTAAAATGTAAAGAGTGGGATATTATTAAAGATGGTGTATTGGTAAATTTCCAGGCTATCCGCGACCAAGCCCATATTATCGGATTAACTGAATCGCAGGGATGCTGCTATTCGCAAAGCTGGAAAGATGTGCAGTTTCAGCGCATGCCGAATATTTCGTTAAAAGCCGGCGTGGAAAAACGATCCGTGGATGATCTTATCAAAAATGTTGAAAAAGGAATTTACATTATTGGTGATGGCTCTTTTTCGATTGATCAACAACGCTATAATTTCCAGTTTGGCGGACAAACATTTTATGAAATAAAGAATGGAAAGATTATTGGCATGCTTAACGATGTAGCTTACCAGGCCAATACGCAGGAATTCTGGAACTCCTGCACGGCTATTGCCGATCAAAGCGATTACCGGTTAGGGGGTGCCTTCAATGATGGGAAGGGACAACCGGGTCAGTCCAATGCGGTTTCGCACGGCTGCGCTACGACCCGTTTCAATGGAATCAACGTTATTAATACAGCAAGAAAAATTTAACCTCCCTATGGCCATTTTAAATAAAGAAGAAGCAAAGGCTTTATTAAAAAAAGTAATCAGCTTTTCCAAAGCGGATGAGTGTGAAGTAAGTCTTAATGGTACGGAGGGCGGCAACATACGTTATGCCCGGAACAGCGTATCCACTTCCGGTGATATCAGTACGTTAACGCTTGGAGTAACTTCTACATTCGGCAAAAAATCAGGATCCGCTACCATTAATGAATTTGATGAAGCTTCCCTTCAAAAAGTCGTAAGCAGATCAGAAGACTTAGCGCAACTGTCACCGGAAAACCCGGAGCATATGCCGTTACCCGGACCACAGGAATTTAAAGAAGCGAAAACGTATATACCCGCTACGGCAGCCATGACCGCTGATGACCGGGCTGAAGCTGTTTCTAAAAGTATTACTGTTTCCAAACAGGCGAAACTGGATGCGGCAGGTTTTATAGAAAATGAAACCAGTTTTTCCGCCCTGCTTAATTCAAAAGGATTGTATGCTTATGAAAACAGCACGGATGTAACATTTTCTATTACCACAAGAAATGAAGCGGGTACTGGTTCGGGTTATGCGGCCCGGGGTTTTAATGACATAAAAAAACTGGATACTTTTTCCGCTACCCAAACCGCGGCGCAAAAAGCGAATGGCTCTGCGGCGGCCCGAGCTATCGAACCGGGAAAATATACTGTGATACTGGAGCCGGTTGCTGCTACTTATTTCCTGGAAAATTTATTCCGGGGATTTGATGCACGCAGTGCGGATGAAGGCCGGAGTTTTATGAGCAAGCCCGGAGGTGGTAACCGTCTGGGTGAAAAATTAATGGATGATAAGGTCACTATTTATTCAGATCCGTTCCATCCGGAACTGCCTTCATCTACCTGGAATGGGGAAGGCCAGCCATTGGAAAAGATCAACTGGATAGAGAAAGGCGTGGTAAAAAATTTATCCTACTCACGGTTCTGGGCACAAAAATCCAATGTGGCGCCAATTCCTGTTGGCTCCAATTTTATTATGGAAGGCGGCACTCAATCAATAGAGGAAATGATTAAAACTACCGAACGTGGGATTTTAGTTTCACGACTTTGGTATATCCGTATGGTGGACCCACAGACACTTTTATTAACCGGGCTGACCCGGGATGGAACATTTTATATTGAAAATGGCCAGATAAAATACCCGGTTAAAAATTTCCGGTTTAATGAAAGCCCTGTCATTGCGTTAAACAATGTGGAAGCTTTGGGTAAAATGGAACGGAGTATCAGTGTGGAATCCTACCGTAGTTATTTAATTCCGCCTATAAAGATCAGGGATTTTACTTTTTCATCGTTGTCTGATGCAGTTTAAGCTACAAGCTGTAAGCCGCGAGCTATGAGCTGCGAGACTCCAATTTGTTGCCGTACTACTGGTTCAGCAAACGGAAACCGAAGCTTAGTCAGGGAAACTGCTGGTGTCAATTAAGGCAATTGAAAATCTGATGGGTCAGTATATTTTCTTATTTTTAATACCATCTATTCCATTGCATGTTTGAAAACATCATTTACAAATTAACCTGAAACACTTTGAAACGAAGAAACTTTATTTACAATACCGGTTTTGGCATTGGATCTTTACTGGTGGCTGGCAACAGCCTTTTTGCCAATTCGGTCCCACCCGGTAAACCCTGGTCAACAGTGGATGTAGCGGAGAAGAAAAAAATGGCAGACATCGCACTGAATGCCGCCCGCAGTAAAGGCGCCACCTATACCGATGTGCGCATTGGCCGCTACCTGAACCAGTTTGTAGTAACCAGAGAGGACAAAGTAGAAAACGTTGTCAATACCGAATCGTACGGGATGGGCATCCGCGTAATAGCCAATGGCGCCTGGGGATTTGCTGCAACAGATAATTTAACAGCGGACGGTATTGCGAAAGCCACCGCCCTGGCGATATCTATTGCAAAAGAAAATGCCAGGCTATTAAAGGAACCGGTTCAACTCGCTCCACAAAAAGGATATGGAGACGTAAGCTGGAAAACGCCTCTTGAAAAAAATGCCTTTGACGTCCCGGTCAAGGAAAAAGCGGATCTTTTATTAAATGTGAATTCCGAGGCCATGAAAGGCGGAGCAAATTATATTACTTCCTTATTATTCCTGGTGAATGAACAAAAATATTTTGCATCCACCGATGGATCTTATATAGACCAGGATATACACCGGATCTGGCCTGCCTTTTTTATCACAAAAATTGACGCGGCGACCGGGAAGTTCGAAACCCGAAATTCATTAAGCGCCCCTATGGGTCTTGGATATGAATATATGAATGCAAGGCCGCAGGATAAAATTCATGGTGTGACGACGCTGTATAAAAACAGTTATGATATACTCGAAGACGCAAAAGTATCTGGCAAACAGGCTGGGGATAAAATGAAATCAAAATCGGTGGAGCCCGGAAAGTACGACCTGATATTGGACCCCTCTCATCTTTGGTTAACTATTCATGAATCCGTTGGTCATCCGACAGAACTCGACAGGGTATTGGGTTATGAAGCAAATTTTGCCGGCACCAGTTTTCTTACATTGGATAAATGGCAATCGAAGAAATTTAATTTTGGGAACAAATTAATAAACATTCAAGCGGACAGATTACAGGCCGGTTCCCTGGGAGCGATGGGATATGATGATGAAGGTGTAAAATGCGGACAATGGGATCTTATCAAGGATGGTATTCTTGTAAACTATCAAACGATCCGTGACCAGGCCCATATCCTTGGACTTACGGCATCCCAAGGTTGCTGTTATGCTGATAGCTGGAGTGATGTCCAGTTTCAACGTATGCCGAATGTATCCTTACAGCCAGGTAAAGAAAAGAAAAGCGTTGATGACCTTATTAAGGGGGTGGAAAAAGGAATTTATATCATTGGGGATGGCTCCTTTTCAATTGACCAGCAGCGTTACAATTTCCAGTTTGGCGGCCAGTTATTTTATGAAATTAAGAATGGTAAAATAGTTGGTATGCTCAAAGATGTAGCCTACCAATCCAACACACAGGAATTCTGGAACTCTTGTGCTGGTATTGCTGATGAAAGTGATTACCGGTTGGGGGGAGCCTTTGGGGATGGCAAGGGCCAGCCAGCGCAGTCCAATGCCGTATCGCACGGTAGCGCCACAGCCCGTTTTAATGGTATCAATGTTATAAACACCGCAAGAAAAATATAATCTCATGCCGATTTTAACTAAAGAAGAAGCCCAGGCCTTATTAAAAAAAGTGATTGCCTATTCGAAAGCGGACGAATGTGAAGTGAACCTGGGTGGCGGCGATAATGGTAATATCCGTTATGCCCTCAATTCCGTTTCCACGAGCGGTGGCATTAGTCAAAATCAATTGGTTGTTTCATCTGCTTACGGGAAAAAACTGGGCGTTGCCACGATCAATGAATTTGATGATGAATCGCTGGTAAAAGTGGTTCGCAGGTCGGAAGAGCTTGCCCGACTGGCTCCTGAAAATCCTGAGTATATGTCCATTTTAGGACCACAAACTTATATGGCTGAATCAAGGACTTATGAACCTGCTACCGCTGCTATTGATGCAAAGTTTCGCGCCGATGCAGTAGGACAAAGTCTTGCAATAGCAAAAGAAAATAAACTTACTGCGGCAGGCTTCCTGGAAAACAGTACCGGCTATTCTTCGATGATGAACAGCAAAGGATTATTCGCGTATTCTACCAATACCAATGTCAATTTCAATGTCACTATGCGAACGGAAGATGGCACGGGATCAGGTTATGCATCCAAAGGATATACGAATGTCAGTAAACTTGATGTGGCAGCGACTACAAAATTCGCCGCACAAAAAGCAACCCGTTCAATGGCTGCTAAAGCTATTGAACCGGGAAAATATACTGTAATACTGGAACCGGAAGCCGTTGTATCGCTACTCCAGCTTTTAATATTTGGGATGGATGCAAGACAGGCAGACGAAGGACGAAGTTTTCTGAGCAGCACCGGTGGTAAAACAAAATTAGGCGAGAAATTAACGGATGAACGGGTTACTATCTATTCCGATCCGCAAAACATTGAACTGCCCACCAGTGTCTGGAGCGGGGATGGAAGGGCCCAGGAAAAAATTAACTGGATCAATAAAGGAGTTGTAGAAAATCTTTATTATTCCCGGTATTGGGCACAGAAAAAAAATGTAAAAGCAATCCCGGCACCCGACGGTTTCATCATGTCTGGCGGTGTGTCCTCGCTGGAAGATCTAATAAAGAGTACAGAGAAAGGTGTTTTGGTTACCAGGCTTTGGTATATCCGCGAAGTAGATCCGCAGACATTATTACAAACCGGTCTTACCCGTGATGGCACTTTTTATATTGAAAACGGACAGATAAAATTCCCGGTAAAGAATTTCCGTTTTAATGAAAGCCCGGTCATAATGCTTAACAACCTGGATGCCATGGGCATTCCGGAACGGACAGCGGGCAATGCCGTAGTGCCTCCTTTAAAATTAAGGGACTTTACATTTACCTCTTTATCAGATGCTGTGTAACAAGCTGCGAGCTTCAAGCTACGAGCTGCGAGACTAAGAGATGCAACACTCTTAGCAAGCTGCTAGCTTCAAGCTACGAGCTGCGAGATTGAGAGATGCGGCTTACTATATTTCATGAAGCTTCAAGAGTGAGAAATGCAACAATCTATATGTCTTGGAGCTTATAGCTTGCAGCTTGGTGCTTCTCTCCTGCCTCTTATAGCTGCCTCTCAAATGCCGCGGTCAGGGCGTTGATTATTTTATCGCAATCATCTTTATTTATACATAAAGCCGGCCGCATGGTCAGGATATTTCCTTCAATTACTTTCAAAGCAACCCCCTGTTCCATGCAATCGTACATCATCTTTTCCGCCTCGGTCGTTGCCCGTTCTTTTGTGCTGGCATCCCGCACCAGGTCTATCCCGATGTGCAAGCCCTGTCCGGCTATATTGCCTATTAATGGAAATGTTTTTTTCAATTGCAGTAACCGGGTTACCAGGTATTCTCCCATTTTCCTGGCATTATCCACCAGCTGATATTTTTCTATATAGTTGATAGTAGCTAACCCCGCTGCGGAACACAAAGGGTTTTTTTCGTGAGTAAAATGGCCAATGGACCGGTGTTGTAAAACATTATACTTTTCCTTTGTTACTATCCCGGCAAACGGAACCAATCCTCCACCCAAAGTCTTACCAAGAACCAATACATCGGGAACCACATAATACTCACTGGCAAACCATTTGCCCGTTCTTCCGAATCCTTCAATGATTTCATCAAAAATTAATAAAATGCCGTGCTGATCGCATAACGACCGCACCTGTTGCCAGTAATACAAAGAAGGAACAACCGGTGTAGAAGAAATGGGTTCTGCAACAATTGCAGCGATATCCCGATGACGTTGAATAATTATTTCCAACTGCCGGATATATTGTTTGTCTATTTCTTTTTGATCAGTTAATCCCCAGGGGTTCCGGTAGTAGTTGGGAAATTCAACGTGAAAAGCTCCGGGCATCATGGGGCCCTGTCCGTTGCTGAAATGTTCTTCGCCTCCAATACTTGAAGCCTGAAAACCGTTGCCATGGTAAGAATCCCAATAGGAAATCGTTTTCCACCGGCCCGTAACCTGTTTTGCTAGCGCCACCGCCATTTCAATAGCTTCCGAGCCCCCCGGGCAAAAAAGCACCCTGGTTAATCCTTCCGGCGAAATCTCTATGAGCTTTTTAGCCAGTTCAATGGCGGGAATATTGGTATACCGTCTCGGTGTAAACGCTAATTGGCTTTGCAATTGTTTGATGACGGCATCCACTATTTCCGGATTGCTAAACCCAGCATTGTGAACGCCATTGCCATGAAGGTCAAGATATTTATTCCCGGCGAGATCATAAATATAAGCGCCCTCGGTGCGGCTCAGTACATTCATTACGGGCGTTGACAAGGCCTGATGCAGGAAATACTTCGCATCTTCTTCAATCCAGTATTTGGTTTGATCATCCCGTCCTGCCAGGTATTCCTTCCGTAATTCAGAGTTATTGATATCGCCCTGTTCTGTTGAAATCATTGCGTTTGATTTTGCTTTTACCGTAAATTATTTATTCGTCTTTCCTGAAAGATAAATAATACCTCAACAGGTTGCAAAATCAATTCCTCTGAAAACTAAAACAGCAGGATATAGCTAAATTTTCCTTATAACAAGAAATGAGGCTGTCTCAAAAGGAATGTTTCACGCAAAGGGCGCGAAGAAGCAAAGAACGCAAAGAGATGAATTGTTAAGAATCCTTTATTTCACGCAAAGAGCGCAGAGAAGCAAAGGACCCAAAGAGATGAGCTGTTAAGAATCCATCTTTACTTTCTAATTAATATTTCACGCAAAGGTCGCAAAGAGGCAAAGGACGCAAAGAGATGAACTGTTAAGAATCAATCTTTACTTTCCAAACATCTCTGCGGGATTATTTTAAAATTACACTATTGAGACAGCCTCCTCATTTCTATCGAAAAAGTTCAAGAAAAGTATTTATTCTCTAACGACATCGCTGCTTGTGTAATGTCCATTTGTTTTATAAATGTAATGATCCTTCGGGCTCTTGATATATCGTTCTTTTAATTTAGCATGGAGCTTAGTTTCCTGCTTTTTGCCGTTCACTATCAGTTCGTCATAATTCAATGTAAACGACAGTTCTGTTTTATCTTTAATAATGCCCGCCTCGGAAAGATCACTAACAATCTCCCCCACCTGATCATTGGGATGTACTAATTGACTTTCGAGATTAACGTGCTGACTTTTCAGCAGTTCCAGTTGATTTTTCGCCTGTATTTCATTTGGCAGGTTGAGCTTGAGTTCAAAAAGAAGTTGGTTTTTATTCAGCAGTTCTTTTTGCTGAGTCGTTAGGAGGTCCAGGCCAAGGTTTGTCTGGATTTCATTTTGCAAATTGAGTTTGCGTTCAAGAAGCAATTGGTTATTATTCAGCAGCTCTTTCTGCTGAGTCTTTAGCAGATCCAAGCCTTGGTTTACCTGCAATTCATCTTGCAAATTGAGTTTACGTTCAAGAAGCAATTGGTTATTATTCTGCAGCTCTTTCTGCTGAGTCTTTAGCAGGTCCAGTCCATGGTTTGTCTGCATTTCATTTTGCAAATTGAGTTTACGTTCAAGAAGCAATTGGTTATTATTCTGCAGTTCTTTCTGCTGAGTCTTTAGCAGATCTAAGTTTTGGTTTGCCTGCACTCCCTGCTGAAGTTGCCATAGTTCCTCTTTCATCAACTCCTGTTTGTCTTGTAGTAAATTCAAGTTGTTTTCCGGCCTGGGTCCTGCGGTATTCATGTTTTGCCCGCGGATATTTTCGATCTTTTCAATTACCAACCCGTACTTTTTGAAATTCCCTTTACCCACCGATACACCATTAATTGAAAACTCTTTAATCTCATCGTTTACTATCTTATAACTATATTTTTTCCCGTCACTTCCCAGCGCCGAGACCTCGCTGATTTTTTCTTCCCCGTCATCGTTATTATAAGTCAAAATATTTTTAAAAGTAAGGGATCTACCAGGCATGGTATCGCTCATCTCTAAGGGGCCACTAACTTTTTCAACAACAGTTGCCCTATATTCTGCCTGAATATTTAACGGCAGCGCTACGGTAGATGCCGGTTTGCGCAGTATTGGCAGGCTGTCCTTTTTGTCGGGAATAAAACCAAATGCTGTTACCGCCAGCACTACAAGAATTAATGTTATTTTTTCCATGGCATTTAATCTTTTATTTTCATTTGTTAATATCCTTTTCGCACGATTAAGCAAGTTATTACGGCTACCCAGTGCCATGGCATAAGTCCGAGCAGCGGTTTCAGCTTCCCGAAAACTGACCAATGCTTCGAGATAGGATTTTTTATCCGGGGTATATTCCAGCACAATATCATCACAACAAGCCTCGCGCTCTTCCCGGATGAACGATGACATCCATAAAATAAATGGATTGAAAAAGAAAAAAGATTCTGCCAACCGCTGCAGCAGGTTAACTCCAAAATCTTTTCGACGGACATGCGCCAACTCATGCACAAATATTGTTTCTACCTGTTCAACAGAAAGATTTGCAAACATTCCTAAAGGAACCAGAATTACCGGCTTTAAAAAACCCACTACGACCGGCACGTTTATAATTCCCGATTCTTTCAATAAAATCCTGTTGTGAATTCCCAACAGGCTGCATAACGTATGCAGCCGTTCTTTCCATTCCTGAGCAGGACCGATTGTATGGAGATAACGCAATCGGTAAGCATGCCTCAAGCCTGAAATCATACTTAAAAACCTGGCGAAAAAGAAAATAGCCCATAGACCGGTAATAAGCGTCGAATATTTGTTGCCATAATAAATAATGGGTTGAAAAAAAGTTTTCTTTTGGAGGGAAGAAGCCCATTCGCCTCCGGCTTCATTTACTGTTACGTTGCCAGGTGATGCTGGTAAAACATAAACTTTATTATTGCTGGTAAATGACAGATGAATAATACCCGGCTGATATAAAAAAGTAATTAGAGCGCATATCAGAAAACAAATAAATACAAAACTCAGCAGGTTGTAGCGCAACGCGGCTTTCGAGTGACGGGTCGCCAGGATGATCAGGCCTCCTATCGCGGCAGCGATCAGCCCCTGCCAAAGTGAATGCAACAATGTCCAGCAAACCGCGCGGATTATTCCAGTCGAAATATAACCAGTGATGAATAAAAAGTTCATAACGATTTATTTTATTTATCAGGATCAAATTTTTTAAGCAGGTCACGGATGGCATCCAGTTCTTTCTTCGAAGTCTTTTTATTACCCAGCAGCTGCATCATCAGGCTGGCTGCCGATCCATTATAAATTGAATCAACAAAACGATTCAATAACTGGCCTTTCACTTTTTCTTCGGGTTGAGCAGGCCGGTAAATATGCTTCATGTTGCTCTCGTCCCTCACTACAATCCCCTTTTCCGCCATAATCTGCATCAGTTTAAGGGTGGAGGTATAATTCACCTCCCGCTTCAACTTATTCAATTCTTCATTTACCAGGCGAACCGTGGATGGGCCATGCTGCCATAGCACCTGGAGTATTTCAAGCTCGGACCTGGTCGGTTCCACCGGGAAGTTCTTTTTTTCCTGTTTCATTTCTTAAAGGTAGGAAATTTTTCGTACGAACATATATTTATCTTACTCTCTACAATTATTGTACTCCGGCAACCGATGAACGATCTACTGAATTTGCAGCTTGGGATTCTATTTTTAACCAGTTAACCGATTGGTTTGCTCTACATTTGACAAATCTTTTCGCGTAGCTATCCATGACACTAAAAAATAAAAAATTATGAAAACAAAACCTGCCATCACGACCCTGTTTACCGACATTGGCGGTGTATTACTTACCAACGGCTGGGGTCGCAGCGCCCGAAAAAAAGCAGTTGAAGTTTTTAAACTGGACCCGGTAGAAACTGAAGAGCGACACCACCTGACATTTGATACGTATGAAGTGGGTAAGCTGAGCTTGCAGGAATATCTGCAGCGGGTTGTATTTTATACAAAAAGAGATTTCAGTATGGATGATTTCCGCCAGTTTATGTTTGACCAATCAACTCCTTTCCCGGAAATGATTGACCTGTTAAAAACATTAAAAAAGAAATATGGATTGAAAGTAGCCGTTGTGAATAATGAGGGACGGGAACTGAATGATTACCGTATCAAGAAATTCAGGCTGGGTTCTTTTGTTGATTTTTTCATTTCCTCCAGCTTTGTACATTTCCGCAAACCAGACGCGGACATTTTTCGCATCGCTCTCGACGTGGCGCAGGTATCACAGGGTGAGATCGTTTATATTGATGACCGGTCTTTATTCGTGCAGGTAGCTGAAAGTCTCGGTTTGCAAGGTATCGTGCACACGGACTATGCCAGCACCGTACTAAAACTTGAGAGCCTGGGTTTAAAATAAGAAACAGCATGGGCCGGTGAAAAAATAAATTGGTCCAATTAGATGATATTTGCATCACTAATCTGATAAAATGAAAAAGACTCTTTCGACCGTTCTTGCCGCGATCCTGATTATTGTACAGTTTTCCTTTAACAAAAAAATAAACAGTAAACCGACGGTACTTGTATTTTCAAAAACAGCCGGATATTTTCACCACTCCATTCCGGATGGCATTGCCGCTATACAGAAACTAGGTAAAGAAAATGGCTTTGATGTTGACACTACGAAAAATGCGGATTTTTTTACTGAGGCGTCTTTAAAAAAATATGCTGCTGTTATTTTCCTGAATACCACCGGGGATCTTTTGAATGAAAGTCAACAAGCCGCATTTGAGAAATACATTCAGGCGGGTGGAGGTTATGTTGGCGTTCATGCTGCAACAGATGCGGAGTATAACTGGCCCTGGTACGGCCGCCTGGCCGGTGCCTATTTTAACGGGCATCCGAAAGAACAAAATGCAAAATTTATCATTAAAGATAAAAACCATCCCTCTACCAGTTTTTTTCAGGATACGATATGGCAACGGACTGATGAATTATACAATTTTAAGGACCTGAATCCCGACATCCATGTATTAATCACTATTGATGAAACCTCTTATGAAGGTGGCACGAATGGAGCCAATCATCCCATGGCCTGGTATCATGAATTTGATGGTGGACGTGCTTTTTATACTGAACTTGGCCATGTTGAAAAGTCTTATACTGAAAAAAAATATCTTAACCATTTATTTGGTGGTATTCAATACGCCATGGGAAATAAATAAAATGGAAAACCCCAGCTTCGCTTCATGAATAGAAACCCGGATCCCCGGATTTCTTAAGAATCAATCTTTACTTTCTCAGGAATATTTCACGCAAAGGGCGCAAAGAAGCGAAGAACGCAAAGAGATGAACCGTTAAGCGTATAGTGACCTAATAGTATTTACGAAGATTTGTTTTAGTATATTCTTCAATGCTATATTAATAAAAAAAAGAATCCCCAGTTCTCAAAAACCAATCATCCGGATTCTGCAGGGATCAGGCTTCGCAGACCTCACTTCATTCAGCAAGTCATTGAAAAGACAATATAACATTTCGCCAACTGCTCTCAGGGAAAAGCCAAAGAATACGGATACAAAAAATCACAAAAAAAAGCAACCCTTGCGGATTGCTTTCCGGACTAACTGCATCTATTCATTAACACCCGCAGTTGAAACTGCACGGCTATAACTGTTAGCCAACACATTCAAATTCTTCAACCGGTCAGAGAGTTTGCCTTACTATTTGTTTTATGCCTGCCTGATCTTTTAAAAATTACTGCAAAAAAATATTTCACTTGCCTTTTTAACATGGTGACGAAACGGTTTTGGTTGTTTTCCGCATCCATACCAGCGACCAATTGATCCATCTCTTGTTTCACCATTCTTTTACCCGACACCGGTATTTCGTTTTGCAGTGCATAATTCATTGCAATCTTTTTCACAGCCTTCTCAATTCTCTCTTTATCATACTTAGAATGCCGGTGCCAGAAATTAGTGAGTGCCTGCAGGTGCATCGCAAGCTCAGGTCTATCCTCAATCAATAACTGTAATTCGGCCCACTCTTCTGGTGAGGCTTTGCCAGTTAGTTTGAGAGCAAATAAATTCCAGGTGCGGTCCTGATCCATGGATGAAGTTGTTGCCAGTATATTATAAGAACCGGCATGCCAAAAACTATGTAAAACTGTGCCTCATTCGTATAATATTGACAAATAGTATTTTATGAAAATGACTACCAAAATTCATCGTTCGTTTTTGATACAGTAGTCGTTTGGTTTCAGTACATGCTGGGTACTGGATGCTGGATGCTGGATACCGGATACTGGGCTTTTGATAACAGGTATGGTTTTTTTTATTTGCAGAAATTAAAGTAGCGGTCAGTGGTATTAAACTTTGCCTCCTTCTCACACCATCGTATGTACTTGCGTGTACGGCGGTTTCCAATGAGTAAACCTTGTATCCTTTTTCTGTTCGTCAACTCACAACTTTGTCTGTCGCTTCCTTCAGACCCGATAGCTATCGGGTTTACTTCGCAGTAAACACCCTTGCCTTGGAATAGCGGTTCCCGTTAGATGGACTGTTCAAGATGTTAACCTTTGAGAACAACGCACTGTATGGCGCACCTGAAAATCCCCGGTGATACCGGGGATTTTCAGAATTCATG
>JAOQAL010000662.1 GCA_025963615.1 Chitinophagaceae bacterium
GGTAAGGGTCGTAATACCGCCTTGTCCTTCCATGATGTAGTGTGTAGCAATGAATTTTTTTACATGGATTCTTGACTCGGCCGGAAGATAATTTTGAAGTACCCAGAAATCCCGGCTGCCACTTTTACGAATGGCTGCATCCACCTTGCCCGGTCCTCCATTGTAAGCTGCTACCACCAATAGCCAATCCCTGTAAGTATTGAAGAGAACCGTTAGATAATGCGCTGCCGCATGAGTGCTTTTATAATAATCAGTTCTTTCATCAATAAATCTATCCACCCTTAAACCATTTTGGCGGCCAGTTCCAGGCATAAATTGCCAGGGACCTACAGCCCCCACCCATGATACGGCGGAAGATTTTAAATAAGATTCAATAACGGCCAGGTACTTCATTTCTCCAGGAACCCCATGTGTTTCAAGGATTTTATCCATCATATCAAAATATGGTTTGCCCCAGCCCTTCATTTTTTCTAAACCCTTGGCATGGGTATCCATGTAATCCTGCACAAAACTAATAGCCCTGGGATTTAACTGGGAGGTATTCAGGCCTCCGGCCCCGGATACACCAACAAAAAGGTCTTTGAAGCCTTGCTTGGGATCCGCTACGAAGGGAATGCCTTTAATCAGTGAATCTTTCTGGTGGGAAGAAGTATCAATCCTTATATTTTTGAGTTGGGAGGATGACTTGACGGCAAAAAATTCACCGACAGCCTGATGTTGTCCGTAAACACCAGTGTACGATGCAACAACAGAAATTACAATAATGATGTATAAAAAATTTTTAACCATAACCAGATTCTTAATCTCTCAAAGCCGTTAATCTGGTATAACATAGGATAGAACTAACCTAATCAAATTTCATGCATATTGTTGCATCAGGTGCTCAGAAACTTGTAACAAAGGTAATTCATGAAAGTTATTCCCCATAATCTGTAATCCAAAAGGCATTTGGTTACTATGTTTAAAAAGGGGTAGAGAAATAGCGGGAATGCCAACGAGGTTTGCCATAACTGTATAGATATCAGCCAGGTACATTTCGATCGGGTCGTCTGATTTTTCCCCGATCTTAAAAGCTGTCGATGGCGATGTGGGTAAAAGAATAAAATCAAAGTCCCGGAAAATCAGGTTTGTTTTCTCTTTAAGTAATTTTCTCACCTGTTGTGCTTTTGTAAAATAGGCATCAAAATAACCGGTGCTGAGCACAAAAGTGCCCAGCATAATTCGTCGCTTTACTTCTTTGCCAAAGCCTTCAGAACGGGTTTGTTTATAAAAATCATCCAGATTGCCTGTTGTTGTATTGGTGCGATAGCCAAATTTTATACCATCAAAACGGGAGAGATTGGAGGATGCTTCCGCGGTAGTCAAAACATAGTAAGCCGGAACGATATAATCAAGGTACTCGAATTTTACCGGCTCTACAGTATGCCCGTCTTTTTTCAATTTTTCAATTAATCCTTTTATAGTATTTGCTATTTCTGGATCGATAGCCGGGTGATCCAACGCTTCCTTGAAAAATGCAAACCGGTACCTTTTATCGTGGCTTAGCTGGGTTGAATAATTTTCAACAGGTTTTTGCGAAACGGTGCTGTCAAAATCATCGGAGCCGGCAACCACTTCCAGTACTTTTGAAACATCTGAAATATTATTGCCAAAAATTCCTATCTGGTCAAAGGAGGAAGCATAAGCGATCAGGCCATGCCGGGATATTCTTCCATAGGTCGGTTTCAATCCAATAATACCACAAAAATCAGCCGGCTGGCGTACCGATCCTCCTGTATCACTACCCAGTGATACCATGGTTAATCCGGCCTGCACCGCTACGGCAGATCCTCCCGAAGAACCACCGGGAATCCTTGTTTCATCCAGCGCATTCAATACTTTGCCGTAAAAAGAATTTTCATTAGAAGAACCCATGGCAAACTCATCGCAGTTGAGCCGGCCTATTAAGATCGCATCTTCTGCAAGCAGTTTTTCCACCACGGTGGCTGAATAAACAGAAATGAAATCCTGCAATATTCCGGATGACGCAGTTAATACGTGATCCTTGTAGCAGATTACATCTTTAAGTCCAACGATTACGCCATGTAATTTGCCCATTGGCATTCCCTGTTGTCTTTTTTGATCAAGACAGACTGCCCTGGCTAAGGATTCGTCCTTATAAATTTCAATGAAAGCATTGAGATGGGAGCAGGCATTAATTTTCTGCAGGGAGTATTCAACAGCCTGCAAACAAGTTGCCCTTCCTTCTTTTAACCGGGCATGATAATGCTCAATAGAAGAGAATTCAAACAAAAGCCATAGCTTTTATCGATGAAATAAGATTAAGGGTGAATTAAGAATTATTAATGAGGAGCGTTAGTTGTGTTAGTAGTCTCACTAATTCCATCTTCAATTTCTTTTTTTACATTGCTCTTGGCATCGTTAAATTCACGAACACCCCGACCCAATCCCCTCATCAATTCAGGAATTTTGCGTCCACCGAATAAAAGCAGAATGATAACAAGGATAATAATGATTTCCTGTGTTCCCAATACTCCTAACAAATTTGCCTGTATCATAATTGATTAATTAGTTTGTAAAGATAATAAGTACTTCAAAAGATACGAATTAAAGTTTATTATACTTTTGGTTAAAATAATAGAGCCGGGTTGTCACGAAAAAAGGCCCCGAAAGGCCTTTAAATTATGTATGAAACGGACGTTTTTATTGTGCTGTTACTGTTTCAACGGCCTGGCGTTTTTCCTTAATCCTGGCACTCTTACCGCTTCTGGAACGCTGGTAATAAAGTTTTGCCCTGCGGATCCGGCCGGCCTTATTTAATACAATTGATTCAACATTCGGGGAAAAAAGGGGAAATAACCTTTCGACTCCCACACCATCAGAAATTTTTCTAACCGTGAAGCTGGCTGTATTACCAGTACCCTG
>JAOQAL010000668.1 GCA_025963615.1 Chitinophagaceae bacterium
GGAACATGAACTGGTAATGGTGGTCCGGTGGATCTCCGATCATAAGGCGCTGGATGGGGTGATAAAAAAATTGTTGGAAGCGATGAACCGGCAGTAAAAGATGTGCAGTGAATTATTGCCAGGTTCAGACAGGAAAATCGGGCAGCTTTTCTGAAAACCCCTATTTTTGCCGCCCTAAGCGGATGTGGCGAAATTGGCAGACGCACTAGACTTAGGATCTAGCGCCGCGAGGCGTGTGGGTTCGACCCCCTCCATCCGCACTGATTGATAATCAATTAGTTTTAAGAGACTCACCTAGTGGGTCTCTTTGCTTTTGGAGGATTTGCAAACAAATTTGCAAACATTTCTAAAATTCACACCTATATTCTACAGACCTGGCTGTTTTCATTCTGAAAGTAAAAGAGCTATTCTAAAGTTAAATAAATTATCAATATTAAGTAGAAACTAATAATAGAATGGGATTCAGGAAACAACTGGTCGATGTATGCGGGGAAACATCAGTTGACTATATTACTTCACAATCCAGTGTATCTATTCTTACACCTCCTAATAGTTCAACCAGTAGTTCTTCTGTTTCATAAACAAAACAGATTGGGTTTTCTGTATTTAGTTTCATCTTATTGAGTTTTGAGCATAAAAAAACCACTCCATTTTGTGGAGTGGTTTATATGGCTTATCCTGCAAAGGCGGAATTGTCAATATATCTAATACTGATATTAGAAGACTTAGTTGTTATTCTTTTATAACTTTCCAATGTTTCATAGTTATTGGATGTTTCTATTAAAATAGTTGAATCATTTTTCCAGTATGCTTTAATCGGTAAATTTTTCCCTTTTGCAGAATATACCGATCCGCTACTTCCATCCGCACAAACGATAAGATAGGTTAATGCAAATTCATTTTTGCCACTATCATGTAATGCAACCCAATTTTTACCGTTCGGAGAATCAACTTTGTAGATAAGGCCTTGTTGCCTTTTCAATTCATTATCAAATGAACCCTTCAATGTCCTGTCGTTAATATCGAAAACCTCTTCCTGGGTATAAAGTCTTTGAACCTTCACCTGGCTAACGTTGGCCTCCTTATATCTATCCAACATGTTTTGATACAGGTTTACATCAATTGAGCTGTTAGGATCATTTCTATATAGCAGGATCATAAATTCAATATCAGCTAATTCTTCTATATTGGTAATAATTCCATTATGTAAAATTTTATTGGCCCTATCTTTAAGCTCATCGTATAAATCTATTCGATAGCCAGTTCTTTCTTCAATATAGTGTTGATACGTGATATCCTTATCAAGACAAAGGTTTTGAGTAAACGTAGCAAGTTTTGCTTTTATGCGGTCCAATCGACCTTGTTTATAATATGTTTCGACTTGTTTTTTTTCTTGAAGAAAATATGCTCTACTTGGATCATAATTATCCAAAACGAAAGATCCAGTATAATGCTCGATCAGGTATTCCAAGGTTTGAAGAATTATTATCCTTAGCTTATCAATCTGGTCTTGTTTGTCTTTAGATTTCATTGATCAAAATTTGGCATCCTAAACACTTGTATAAATTCATAAAATAGTGATTTGAACTTACATTGTTACGTCAATTTCCATTAAATCTAAATCTTCTTGTATTGATTCTATTGAAATTTTTTTTGTCTGGCGTGCGCAAAGAAAATGTTGCCTTCAGATATATCTCCAGCCTAATCCAAAGTTTAAGAAAAGGAAGATTAAAAATATCAATGAATCTGTTATTGAGGTGCAAAATCCGATTTCATTGACCCCCTCTTACCGGAATTGATGTTACAGCCCTTACCGGTTTAAACTGACCATAGTAAACCGATCGAAACTGACCCCCCTTTTAATTGATCAATTTTCCCTCTCAGTATTACCAGGTAACAGCAATAATATTCGCGTATACAGATCATCCATTAACGCATTACAATCGATTTAAAGCATCTGTATTGCTTTCAATGTATTGATAGTAAAGTGAATAAATGGAAAAGCAATTAACGGAAGGAAAATGGAATTGCTGTTTGTAAATTTGTCATGCTGCAGAGTGACAGATCATCTATCAATTACTTGTATGATCACTAATTATTTGACCACCGAAAATTCAAATCTTCGCCAGCAAAAAGGTAGGTCAGTTTGCTTCGGAATAGGTAGGTCAGTTTAACTGGATTGTGCAGTAGATATGCTAAAGTAACAATTCAATTGCTAAATATTTGATAATCAAATATTTGAGTCAATTTAGGTTAGCTTAGTTTAAGTAGAATAAAGCCTTTAAATCGGCTTAGGATCTAGCGCCGCGAGGCGTGTGGGTTCGACCCCCTCCATCCGCACCGAATGATTATCAATCACTTTGAAGAGACTCACTTTGTGCGTCTCTTCACTTTTAGAGGATTGGCAACATGACTACAAAAATATAACTCCTGCTTATCACCGCTGAAAGAACCCATTTATAACTTATTTGTCTGCGATCTTTCTATAGCGAATTTGCGCTGTACGATTGATCAAACACCCATTCTGGTATTTGTACGCGAACTTATCTAACTCATACAGACGCTCCGCAGGGTAAATAATAACTTCATAAATACCGTTTATATCCAACTTGTTTTTATTAAAAGCAATCATTGGAAAATATGGAATCTTTACTACTAGTGAATCAAAATCAATAGTTTTTACAATTATCCTGTTTGTTACAATATCGGCTTCGTCATTTATGCGAATCCCCTTATCCAGCAAACCAACTTCAGTAAATGCAATATTTTTTTTTGATGGATCAATATGAATAATCAATTGCAATGGATACTGACTTACACCAATTTTATTAACACGCAATTTATATCCCACAACAGGCAAAGGGTTGGTATTGAAAAACGAAATGCGTTTTTTAGCAATTGTCCAATTGCCGGTATTCCATCCATGTTCACCGTTTTTTAATTTTTCTTCAAACTCATATGTATTACCAGACATTAGTTTCAATGTATCTCCTCTGTCTTTATCAATGTATTTTCCTAAAAAATTTGACTCTGAAATTTTACAACCATACAAGTAAAACAAGCATACAATTATTACCAACTTATTGAGCATAGTGTTATTTATTGACCTTTGATGCGAAGAACAACATTTTCCATACGCGAAATCGGGCTTGGGTGGCCTGTCGAATCGAATTTGCAGAAATTAAAAGACAGTTGATTACTGCCTATAAAAATGACTCCACTTAATCAATTATTTGATTAACAACACGCGGGGTCGATCTCTTCCAAGCGCACTGATTATCAACTAAAAAGGCCCGTTATAATGCTTTGTATTGCAAGATCCTTGTAGGATTATCCAGCAATTTATTCCTGTCAATCAGAGGTATTATGTAGTGTTTTACCTACACTATCTCCCGTTATATTTTAAAAAAAATATTGAAAAACACTATAAAGTTCGGATTATTCTCCCCATTTTGTTCGCCTACGTCCCCCCGCGTTGTGTTTTCTGAAACCAAAAAAGCTGTTTATGAACCGTCTTACCAAGGTAATGCTGATCGCATTGTTCTCCCTGACCGTGTATGCCAGTGACGCCCAATCCATTGCCATTAATACGACGGGGTCCTTAGCGGATACGTCTGCTTTACTGGACCTGGCACACACAGCCAAAGGTATTCTGATACCCCGGATGACGGCCGCACAACGGGCCGCGATCTTTTCGCCCGCTACAGGCTTATTGGTTTTTCAAACCGACGGAACCGCCGGTTTTTATTACAATAACGGTACAGCCACCACACCCGCCTGGGTATTGATCCAGAACAGTGCATCAACCACGCTGACTGGTACATTGACCACCGCTGCACAACCCAACGTTACCTCCGTTGGTACACTTACCAACCTTACTGTCAGCGGAACCATTACGGGCGGAACATTCAGCGGAACACTGTCACCGGGTACTATGGCGGGGATCACATCCATTGGAGATCTCAGCACCTTAACGGTAACCACTCTTTACGGCACAGTTGGTACGGCAGCACAACCCGATATTACTTCGTTAGGTTCCTTAACGAGTCTTAGCGTAGCGGGAAACCTTAAGGTGACCGGGGACATTTTCGGGACACTGACAACACCAGCACAAACCAATATTACCTCGGTGGGTACATTAACCGGGCTAACCGTGAGCGGCGCACTCCGCGGAACACTCGCAACTGCGGCCCAACCAAATATTACTTCGGTGGGTACATTAAGTAACCTTACTGTAAGCGGAACCATCGTAGGCGGTACCTTCAGTGGTACTTTCACCCCAGGTACCATCGCGGGTATTACCGGCTTAACTACCTATGCGGGATTGACCGTAACAGGTACACTGGTTGCCGGCACAATCAGCGGCACCTTATCTGCCGGCACTATTGCAGGCATTACCGGGTTAACTACCTATGCTGCGTTAACCGTAACAGGTGCGTTGAATGCGGGTAGCATCAGCACTGTGCTGTCATCCGGAACCTTAGCAAACATTACGCAACTGGGCTCATTAAGCGCACTGACTGCAAGCGGTACGGTGTTAGCGGGCACTTTGAGTGCGGCTACGATCAATGGCCTCCTTTCTACACCGGCCCAGACGAATATTACTTCGGTAGGTTCTTTATCTAACCTGACTGTAGTCGGAATTCTGAATGCCGGTACTCTCAGCGGAACATTAGGTGCAGGAGCCTTAGCCAACATCACCTCCCTGGGAAATTTAACCGCTATCACCGTTTCAGGAACAGTAAATGCAGGTACTTTAAGCGGAACACTGAGTCCGGGTACA
>JAOQAL010000674.1 GCA_025963615.1 Chitinophagaceae bacterium
TGATAATAAGTGAATTTTCATCCACTCGCCGCAAATGATCAGGTCCTTATTGCCATCGTTGTCAATATCCAGCCATGCTGCATCCGTTACCATTCCCAGCGAAATTAATGGCGTTCTCATTGCTGAAGGCGCATTCGTAAACTCTCCCTTTCCATTATTAATCAGCAGCAGACTTTCTGGTGATTCAGGATACCTGCCAGGTATCACCCTGCTTCCAACAAAAATGTCTACATCCCCATCGTTATCAATGTCTGCCACTCTAACACATGAACCACTGAGTGATTCTGCCGGCAATGACTGGACGCTTTTAATAAATTTGCCGTTGGTATTAATGTATAGGCGATCCTGCAATTCTTTGTCGCCGACGTTAAAATTATAACCTCCGCTTACTACATACAGATCCAGGTCTCCATCATTGTCAGCATCAAAAAAAACCGCATCTATATCTTCGGATAAAGCGTCTTTTGTAAAATCGGGTTGTGCGTCTGCAACGAAGCTGCCATCGCTTTGCTGGATTAACAACTGGCCTGGCTGTCCCTGCGCTCCGCAAATAAAAATATCTTCCAGTCCATCTTTGTTTATATCTCCTTTCGCGGTTCGAGGTCCATGATATGAAATCATAGCTGGCATCAGGGGCTGTACTTTGAAATCATTTGTTTCAGGTGAAACATGCATATATGGTATTGACTGTGCAGATGCTGAAAAAACAGGTTTGATCTTCTTCTCAGTTTGTAGTTCATTCTGACCGGTTTGATAACTGATAGTATTAGTAGCGTTGGCCTTGATGTTTTTCACCAGCTCTATTTTTCCATCCGGCCATCGCACCACTACTGAATCTATTTCCGCAGAAGGCAAACCAATATGAAGCGGAACGTGCATTGAGCTCTGAAAGCCATGCACAGGGTAATTTTCCATTTTCATTATTCCTTGCGGAGTATATACGTTAACTGCAGCACCAAGGCCATAACTATTATTGCCTTTTCCCTTCATGTTGAACTCAACCCAATTACCTCCATTACCATTTTCTGCCAGCATGTTACGGTATATTTCTGCAGGAGCATTCAGATGATTGATAACAAGGTCGAGGTCTCCGTCGTTATCAAGATCTGCATAGGCAGCACCATTCGAGAGCGTTGGCTTATCGAATCCTGCTGTCATTGACACGTCAGAAAATTGAAGATTACCATTGTTTAAATACAGGTAATTATGTACAGGAGTAACGGGAATACCCTGTAACATCCTGAACATATTATCACTTGGTTCACCGCGTAAATATTTCAGTCGTTCATTTGCATAAAATTTTACAAAATCCCGGTTGGTCATGTCCCGGCCATACCCGTTTGTAATAAAAAGATCTTTATTTCCATCATTATTGAAGTCGGCCAGCAGGGATGCCCAGCTCCAGTCTGTGCAGTACACGCCACTGAGCTGACCTATTTCACTAAAGGTTCCATTGCCGTTATTAAGCTGCAACATATTTCTCATTAGCTGGTGATAGAAACCGTTCTGCACCTGGTTATTATACAGCTCGTAATTATCGGGCATATAAATCAGTTTCTGCCTCCTGTTATCTTCAGGCAGCATATCAAGTGTGAACACATCGGTCCATCCGTCATTATTGATGTCGGCAATATCGCAGCCCATAGAGAAGTTGGAAAGATGTCCCGCCTCTTCCTTTAATTTTTCTGAGAAAGTGCCATCGTGATTGTTTACATACAGGTAGTCTTCTTCTACATAGTCGTTCGTAACATAAAGGTCTGGCCATCCATCGTTGTTAATGTCGCTTACAGAAACTCCAAGACCGTAACCAAGAGGGTTTGAAATGATTCCCGAAGCTGTCGTTACGTCTGTAAAAACGTTATTATCATTCCTGTAAAGGCGATCACCGGCATCAGGATCAACCATTTTCTTTACAAACGAAGCATCAAAATTCCGGAGATTTTTATTGTTATGGTTGATTACGAATAAGTCAAGATCATTATCACGGTCATAATCAAAAAATACAGCCTGGGTAGAATAGCCGGAATCAGCAACACCCATTTTGGCCGCTTTTTCAGTAAAGGTAAGATTGCCGTTATTTATATATAATTCATTTGTTCTGTTTTCCCTATCCAGAGGACCAGAATAGCACACATAGATATCCTGTAGTCCATCGCCGTTAACATCCGCAATGCTTACCCCGGTTTTCCATCCTCTTTTTCCTCCTACACCTGCTTTTGCGGTGATATCTTCAAATTTCAAGTTTCCCTTATTCAGGTACAGCCTCCCCGGTTGCATGTTACCGGAAAAATAAATATCAATTAATCCGTCATTATTGAAATCTCCTAATCCAACGCCACCGCCATTATAAAAATATTCATAGGAAATAATATTTAGGCCGGGCGTTTCTTTAACAATATTTGCAAAGTTGATTCCCGTTTCAGTGTTGGGAACTGGTTTAAATAATGTCGGCTGAGGCTTCTGTGCAAAAGCACAGAATGACATTAAAAATAGTATATGCAGAAATAATATCCCCTTCTTCATAATGGCAGACCACAATAAGGAGCAGCAATTTGACCGCGCCGATTAGGATTGAAGTTCTAATGTAAGATTAATGGTTTATCTCACCAAACTCTGACAGTGAAATTATTTGCGCCCGGCCACAATTTCAGTTTTGTTCTTCCTTTTATTTTATAAGTGAAACTGTAACCTCGTTAAGAAACACGTCGCCATATTCAAAACAAATGATTTGAAATACTTAATAATTCTTTTACAGGCTGAAGGAAATTCTGTGTAACTTTTCTTGCGACGCTCCGTTTAATAGTAATCTCATTGTTCGACTTTTCTTTTTATTACGTCCTGCTTTAAAAGATGCATAGAGAATAACTTTTCAAATTTGACTGCAATATGGTTAACCAGATAGGCGCATAGAACACAAAGGTAAATAAGGTTTTCAAGCAGGTGTCCTTACATTGAGCAA
>JAOQAL010000698.1 GCA_025963615.1 Chitinophagaceae bacterium
ACCAAATAAAGCCAGCAACACCATTTTTAAATTGTTCTTCCGGCCAAAACTTTCTTTCAGGGGGTTCCTGGATATGGTTCCTTCCGATTTTATCTTGGTAAACAAAGGAGATTCTTTCATCTTCAGCCGGATATACACCGAAACACCGACCAGCAGGATGGAAACAAGAAAAGGAATTCGCCAACCCCAATCATTGAATTTTAATATAGATGCCGCGGGGTCAGTATCTAAACTATGTCGGGTAATTAATATAACACCGAGCGAAAGAAATAATCCTAAGGTAGCGGTGGTTTGTATCCAGGATGTATAATATCCTCTTTTATTCACTGGTGAATGTTCTGCTACATAGGTTGCAGCTCCGCCATATTCCCCTCCCAGGGCCAGGCCTTGCAAAAGTCGTAGCAGTAAAACAATGATCGGCGCCGCAAAACCGATTTTATCATAGCCGGGCACCAAACCAATCGCAAATGTAGAGCCGCCCATGATGATGAGGGTAAGCAGAAAAGTATATTTTCTCCCTATTAAATCGCCCAGCCGTCCAAATACCAGGGCACCAAAAGGACGGACGATAAAACCCGCCGCAAACGTCGCTAATGTAGAAAGCAGAGCCGCTGTAGGATTGGTTTTCGGAAAAAACTGGCTGGCGATTACCGTAGCAAGACTTCCGAATATGTAGAAGTCATACCATTCTATCAACGTGCCTACAGACGATGCAAAAATTACCTTGCGTATACCTTGTGGTGAAGTTTGATTCATATATAAAGAAGACAATCTATTAGAGAAACTAATATACTAAAGATATTTTTGTGGGATTGCTATAATTTAACCAAAACCCAATATTTTTAAATAAGTCACTAACCATTGCATTTTCCTTCCCCGGATAAACCTTGCCATACGACAAGAAAAATACCAAACCTGTTTTTTGTCTTCTTTCTTTTACCTGCTATTATTTATGGTCAGAAAAATTTAAAGGAAGGTTTCATTGTTTTGAATGATCGCGATACTGTAAAGGGATTCATCGATTACCGGGAATGGTACAAAAACCTTGTCAGTATTTTATTTACTCCTTCAACAAATGTCTCCTTCAGGTCAGGACTTGTTATAAATAATCTCGAATGGTCGTTATCATTTTTTCCCAAAAGCGCTATTTCGAAATATGCAAATTTTGAACTGGCTAATTCTTCTCTGCAATTACAGCTTAATTACCTTTTTAAACGCTGGCACCGTTGGTTATAGATAGCGGCTGTTGTGCCCATGTTTAAGATTACTTTTATTCATTTGTAATTACATTTATTTTTTATTATAGAAATATTTTTACATAAAGGTTTTCGTAGATGTACAAGCAATAAACTTTGGTTGTACATTTAAGCTTTCAAAAAATTGCATATGTCATTTTCTTATCAGATAAAATCTTACAATGAGTATAAAGAGGCGTATAAAAAAAGTGTAGAAGATCCCGAAGGCTTCTGGGCAGATGTGGCTCAAAACTTTTATTGGCGCAGGAAATGGGATACAGTACTGAAATGGAATTTTAAAGAGCCCAGGGTAGAATGGTTCGCTGGTGGTAAATTGAATATAACGGAGAATTGTCTTGACCGTCACCTGGAAAAGCTGGGCGATAAACCGGCGATCATCTGGGAATCGAATGATCCCGAAGAAAAACCAAGAGTAATTACCTATACAAGATTGCATAAACGGGTTTGCCAGTTTGCTCAGGTTTTAAGGAATAACGGGGTAAAAAAAGGTGACCGCGTCTGTATTTATATGGGGATGATACCCGAATTGGCGTACGCGGTACTTGCCTGCGCCAGGATCGGCGCTATTCACAGCGTGATCTTTGGTGGTTTTTCCGCGCAAAGCATTGCTGACCGTCTGGAAGATGCCCAGGCAGAATTTATAATTACCTGCGATGGGGCCCACCGGGGTGCCAAAGAAATTCCGCTGAAAAGTGTGATCGATGATGCGCTGATTGGAAATAAAGTTGTCAAACGGGTTATTGTCTATACCAGGACAAGAACTCCTGTCAGTATGTTGAAAGGAAGAGACGTTTGGTGGGAAGATGAAATGCGGATTGTTTCGGAAGGATTGGATGTTCCACAGGGTATAAATTTCGGAGAAGTGGAAATAATGGATGCCGAAGATCCCCTGTTTATTCTTTATACTTCCGGCAGCACGGGTAAACCCAAAGGCGTGGTACATACCAGTGGCGGCTACATGGTTTGGACGAATTATACGTTTATAAACGTATTTCAATATCAACCCGGGCAGATCCATTTCTGCACGGCGGATATTGGATGGATAACAGGCCATTCCTATATTTTATATGGCCCCTTAAGTGCGGGGGCAACTTCGCTTATGTTTGAAGGTATTCCCACCTGGCCTGATGCAGGAAGGTTTTGGGATATCATCGATAAATACAAAGTAAATATATTATATACCGCGCCCACGGCGATCAGAAGTCTAATGGGCTTTGGGCTCGACCCGCTGAAAGGAAAAGACCTGTCATCATTGAAAGTGCTGGGTACGGTTGGTGAACCCATTAACGAAGAAGCATGGCATTGGTATGATGAGCATATAGGCAAAAAGAAATGTCCGATCGTAGATACCTGGTGGCAAACAGAAACCGGGGGTACGCTAATTTCAAACCTGGCAGGCATTACACCTGCCAAGCCAAGCTGGGCTACATTGCCAATGCCAGGGGTACAGCCAATTCTTGTCGATGAAAGTGGAAAAGAAGTTACAGAAAAGGATGATCAGGGAATGTTGAAAGGGAACCTATGTATCAAAGCCCCATGGCCATCCATATTAAGAACTACCTACGGCGATCATGAACGTTGCCGCACCAATTACTTTGCTACCTACCCGGATTTATATTTTACCGGCGACGGCGCCCTGAAAAACGAGGAAGGATTTTACCGTATTACCGGCAGGGTGGACGATGTGCTTAATGTAAGTGGTCACAGGATTGGGACTGCCGAGGTGGAAAATGCAATAAATATGCATGCCGGGGTGGTAGAGAGTGCCGTAGTAGGCTACCCCCATGATATAAAAGGCCAGGGTATCTATGCCTACGTTATTTTTAGCGGCAGGCACGTGGATCCTGAATTGACCAAAAAAGATATTCTGGCAACAGTGACCAGAATTATAGGCGCTATTGCCAAGCCTGATAAAATTCAATTTGTAAGCGGCCTTCCCAAAACCCGGAGCGGTAAGATCATGCGGCGTATTTTGAGGAAAATTGCCGAAGGGGAAATTTCCAATCTTGGAGATATCAGTACCCTGCTGGATCCTGGAGTTGTCGATGAAATTAAAAATGGGAAAATTTAATGGAGAAACAGGAAGTATTAAAAAAAATAAAGCAGCCCGGTGTTTAGCTGCCTTAAAGAGGTTTTTCTAAATGCGGTTGTTTTTCTGGTTGTCTGAAAGCTCGCAAAAACTATACCTGAATTTTTCAAAAACACAGCTTTTTCAATTTTCCTTGAAAAAAAAATCCCTTATTCTTAATCCTGCAATATATTTTCTGACTAAAAGGGTAGATTCTTAGTAAATTATTTTATGCAAAAAAAAGCCAGCTCCCAAAAACTCCGATCTGCCGGTAAATGGATTTTGTGGGTTTTGCTTTTCCAATTGGTTCTCATCAACATCAGCGCCTCAATTCATGCGTGGAAGTTTACTCACTTTTATACCGGCCCGGAACCCGGCACGGCTAAATCTTCGTCCAAAAATATATTCGCTAAAACATGGAAACTATTCTCAGGCATCCAATTTCCGCGATCTGTTATTATTTCGGTACCCCAATTTCCCATTGATACAGTACAACTTAAAACGAAGAAAGGACTAGTCATCGACTGCTGGCTGGGCAAGCCTGATTCCACTGTTAAGGGAACGGTCATTCTTTTTCATGGGCTTTCAGCGAACAAAAGTTATTTTTTAAGCTATGCAGCCGAATTCCGGTATTTGGGATATAATGTGATGATGGTCGACTTGCGCGGCCACGGGAATAGCGGTGGAAATATAACAACCTTGGGCTTTCGCGAATCGGAAGAAGTGAAATTAGCGTACGATTATATCACGAAAACGGGAGAAAAAAATATATTCTTATGGGGATTTTCACTCGGTGCTGTTATTATTACTAAAGCCATCAATGATTATGATATTAAACCTTCCGGCGTCATATTGGAATCACCGTTCGCCAGCCTGCAATCGCATCTTGAAGCAAGGTCCAGGGTTTTCGGTTTTCCTGAAGAACCTTTTGGATTTCTGGTAACAGCGTGGGTGGGCATAGAACGTGGCTACTATGGTTTTGACCATCAAGTAACGCAGTATGTTAAGAAAATGAATTGCCCCGTATTGCTTCAATGGGGAAACCAGGACCAGTATGTTTTACCAGCAGAAACAGAGGCTATCTTTAAAAATATAGCCAGTGTAAATAAAAAACTGGTCGTGTATGAGAAAGCCGGCCACCAGTTATTATTAGGATATGATCCTGAAAAATGGCGACAGGAAGTAACTGCTTTACTTCAGCGTGCTGGCCCTGTTCATCATTAACAGGCAGTGCAAAAAGATATTTATTTTTGAATGCTAACCCGGGTCCCTACAGGAAGATAATTGTAGATCTCTTCA
>JAOQAL010000747.1 GCA_025963615.1 Chitinophagaceae bacterium
GCCAAAGCAAATTGCAATGCTCCTTCACCTGCCAGCATAATGTGCGGTGTAGTTTGCATCACCAGCTTGGCTACTGAAACAGGATGCATAATATGCTCTAAAAATGCCACTGAGCCACAATTCAGATTACCATCCATAATACACGAATCCAATGTTACTTTCCCATCCCTATCCGGGAAACCGCTATACCCTACTGTGTGATTTTTCGGATCTGCCTCAGGAACTTTAACACCTGCTTCAACAGCATCAATAACTCCGCCGTTAGTACTAAGCAATTTCCATGCTTCAGCATTAGCTGCTTTTCCAAAATCCCAGGTCGAAATAACAATAGGCTGTACAGCTGCCTGAGATACCTCTTCAATACCTTTAGCTAAAGATCTTTTCTCAATAAATAAAGCCGCCGATCCCAGGACGGATGCTTTTAAAAACTTTCTTCGTTGAAACATCTTTTATTTTTTCAAATAGTAATAGCCTAATGAAGGATTATTAATCGAATATATTAATAAATATAAAGAGAAGAGTTCTTATTGCGCAATTACGATCCTGAAACCGATAACCGTACTTGCCGGAAGGATGGTTTACTCATGATTAACCGGACAATAATTAAGAGCTTTCGTAAACTTTAGAAAGCATAACAACCATGTTTGTTTCTTCGCTTCCACTATTACAGGTTCTATTATTGACCAATAAAGTGCTTTGGGTTTAATTAAGCAATGGATAAATTAAAGGAAAAATTGGAACCTTGACCTTCATGGCTTTCTACCTCAATTTCGCTGTCATGATAGCGCAGTATTTCTGAAACCAGATATAGACCTACTCCAAAGCCCGAAACCGTTTTGACCTGTTCATTTTCTACCCGGTAAAACCTGTCAAAGAGTCTTGTGTGGTTTTTCAGATTAATCCCCACTCCTTCATCACTAACATTCACCTTTACTTTTCCATTATTCTTTTCACAACCGATTATCACAGTTCCTCCTGAAGGGGAGTATTTTATTGCATTGCTTAATAAGTTGATCAATACCTGACCAATTTTATCTTTATCAGCATAAACATTAACATCGCAGTTTTTTATTTCAATAGTATGGATTGAGGTTAAGAATTGTCCATCAAAAATGATCTCATCAATAAGAAGTTTCAGATTAAATAAAGTCTTATTCAGCTTGATAGTTCCCTCTTCAATTTTTGCAAGGCTGAGAAAATCTCCGATCATAGTAACCATCTTTTTGACCTGAATATCAGTTCGGGTAAGACGTTCAATTCTAAAGCTATCGTTCTCTTTTTTAGCTTTTGCCAGCAGTACCTGAACATAAGATTTTATAGACGTTAAAGGCGTTTTTAATTCATGGCTCACCATGGCTATAAAATCGTTCTTACGCATTTCTTCCGTTTTCTTATCCGAGATATCACGTGCGATCTTCGAGACACCGATGATCTTCCCTGTTGAGTCTTTTATAGGCGAGATTGTTAATGAAATATCCAGCAATTTTTTGTACTTGGTAACCCGCTGTGTTTCGAAATGTTCAACCCGTTCACCTTTTTTCAGGCGGGATAAAATTAAAGGCTCTTCTTGCTGTCTTTCCTCAGGGATTAGTTTTAAGATTGACTGACCAATAATTTCATCTGCGGTATAACCAAACATTCTCTCTGCAGATTCATTCCAGCTTGTGATAATTCCCTCCAGTGTTTTACTGATGATCGCATCATCTGAAGACTCAACAATAGCTGCGAGCTTCGCACTTTTTTCTTCTGCGATCTTAGAGTCATGAATATCTACTACTGTTCCGATAAATCGTTCAACCTGCTTTTCGGAATTAAAATACACTTTTCCCTGCGCCCTTATCCAGCATTCAGCACGATCACCATAATGGAGGATACGATATGTTATGTCATAGGAACCTTCACCAGCCGGATCCATTGCCTTTTCTATTTCTTTGAGCGCATAATCTTTATCTTCGGGATGTATGTGATCAACAAATAAATCAAAATCGATCGGGACACCGGGAGGAAGACCATATATTTTCTTACATTCTTCAGACCAAATCAATTCACCAGTCCCGGGATTAAAATCCCATGTTCCAAGCTTAATAGCTTCCATGGCCATCCTAAACCTCGCTTCACTTTGTTCCAGGCTTACCAGGAGCTTTTCTTTTCTTTGCTCTTCCTTTTTCAGCTCGGTAATATCCCTGGTAAAGCATCTCGTGTGAATAAATTCACCATTTTTTTCCAGGATATTGGAATTGATGAGAACATGTTTAATTGATCCGTCTTTACATGTAAGACGTGCCGGATAATCTATAAGGGTTTCTCTATTTTTCAGACGGGTAAGAATATCATTTATAATAGCATTATCTGCATGAAATGCGTTGATTGGAGACCCAATATATTCTTCTTTTGTATAACCAAGAGAATCAAGTTCTGCCTGGTTTGCCCATATAATAGTTCCGTTATTATCCACCCAATGGAGCGGAACAGATGCATTCTCGAAAAAATCTGTCAGCTCTTCTACCCGTTGTTCCAGCGCTTTTTTTTCGCTTTCGTACAGAGCAAGCTTTTCATTTAATTCTCTTAAATCCATATACTAACCGAATCAAGGATCTTTATGTTGCTGACGAATGTAATAATTTTGATCAATTCACTACAAGTGAAAGCGTCAATAAGACCTTTATAAATTTGAAAAGTCCAGAAAGCTTTTTTTGTTTTACCTGAAAAAAAATAAGAACAATTATCAGGGTCTTACTATTACGAATGACTGTCGGTTTGCTGATCTTTCGGTATTTTAAAAGAAAACGTAGAACCTATACCGTATTTGCTTTCAACCGATAAGACCCCATTATGCCTGGAAATAATATCTTCTGAAATATATAAACCAATTCCTAAACCTGAGATATAAGGTGCCAGTTCTTCAACCCTGTAAAACCTTGAAAATATATCTGCCTGCTGGTGTTGTTTTATGCCGATGCCAAAATCCTGTATAGAAACAATAGCTTCAGTCTCGGTTTCTGAAATTGACATAACTATCCGATCGGCATTTGGAGAATATTTTACAGCATTAGAGATGAGGTTGATCATGACCTGTTCAATGCGTTGCTTATCAGCAAAAACAGGTAACTGATCAAGCTTAAAATTGATCTTTATCTTGTGGGTAAAGTTCCCATACTGTATCATTTCAACTACCTCCTTCAAAAGCTCGACCATATCAAAAGTGCGGAATAACAAAGGAAGTTTTCCTGATTCAATTTTTGAAACATCCAGAAGATCCGAGATCAAAGATGACAGCTTTCCAACTTGTTGCAGCGCTTTATCAGTCAGTTGTTTATTTTTCTCATCATTTGCCAGATTCCGTTGGAGGAATTGCAGGTAAGCATTAATACTGGTGAGCGGGGTTTTTAATTCGTGACTTGCCAGACCTATAAACTCATCTTTCTTCTTATTAAGCTCTTTCGCCTGAATTTGGGAATCAATCTCTTTATTGGCAATGGCCAGTTCCGCTGTCTGTTTCTCTTTTTCTTCACTTTGAATAATAAGCTCTTTGTTAGCGATCATCAGTTCTGCGGCACGATTCTCCTTCTCTTTGTTCTGATAAGCTAATTCTATATTGGCTACGACTAATTCCGCTGCACGTTTTTCTTTCTCTTTATTTTGAAACGCAA
>JAOQAL010000754.1 GCA_025963615.1 Chitinophagaceae bacterium
CGGCGTGCGCGGCTGTTTTTACTCCGTCGAATGTAACGCCCAGTTTATTTTTAAAAAAGCTTTCCATGTTGGGTATAATGCCAAATACACCAATGGAGCCGGTAATCGTTGTGGGCAGTGCGAAAATGCTATCCGCAGCACAGGATACATAATAACCACCTGAGGCGGCCACATCCCCAAAACTTACGACAACCGGTTTTTCTTTTTTAGCGAGCGATAACTCTCGCCAGATATTCTCACTGGCCAGCGAACTACCCCCACCCGAGTTAATGCGAAATACAATGGCCTTAATCGCCTGATCCAGCCTTGCCTTACGGATTAATTTCACATAATCATCGCTGCCAATCGAACCCTGGTCTCCTTTGCCATCAACAATATCTCCTTCCGCATAAATCAATGCCATGCGGTCGCCGGTAGTTTTTTTAAAACTTCCTGTTGCCGCATATTTATTGATTGTGATGAAATTAATTTTATCATATTTACCCAGGCCCAGTTTGCCTTTAATTTCATCTTTTACTTCATCATCATATTTTAACCCATCAATGAGCTTATTATTAAAAGCATCCTTTGAATTTTGAATTTTATTTTCATTAGCCAGCCGGTGCAAAACAGCCGTATCTATTTTCCTGGCTTCAGCAACCTGTAATAGAAAATTAGAGTACAAATCACCCAGCCATACGGTCGTCTGTAATTTATTTTCCGGCGTCATTTTATCGGTGCGTAATGGTTCCGTAGCGCTTTTAAATTTACCGGCATAAAAAATTTGCGGCTGAATTTCCAGTTTATCCAAGGTACCTTTTAAAAATGCATAGCTCACATTGAATCCGTCCCACTCTACTGACCCAACCGGGTTTGCATATAACCTGTCCGCTACATCCGCCACCAGGTAAGCTTTCTGGCTGATAACATTCCCATGGGCGATTACGAACTTATTGCTTTTCTTAAATCCTTTTAGTGCATTTCTTATTTCTTCACTGGCGGCAAACCCATTCGCATTGCCATTGGCCTGGATAAAAATGCCCGTAATGTTTGGATCTGTTTGTGCTTTTTTCAATAACCGGACAATGTCGTACAAACCCGGGATATCTCTTTCATCATCGCCGCTAACGACTGACAAGGGATCCTGCTGCTCCTGCTCAGCATAATGCTGAGCGAGATTTAAAACCAATACCGATTTCGCTTCTACCGTTGGGACATTTTTACTGGCAAGTCCCCCAATCCAACCGATTAAAAAAAACACAAGGATCAATGTAAAAACAATCAGCGCCAGCACACTGGCAAAAAATATTTTAAAAAAGCTACGCATATATTTTACCGGTTTAACTATTTCAAAAATAAAATTTTCCCAACCCTACAACCCGTTTCAAAACTACAGTTTTGGAGAGGGGGTCAAAAATAAAGATATTTGATGCTTTCTCCGTTATTTCATTCGTATGAACAAAGCATATTTACTAACAGGCGGCAACATGGGTAACAGGCAATTAAACCTTGAACTGTCAAGAAAAGAAATAGGGGACCAATGTGGCAAGGTAACAAAATTATCTTCCTTATACGAAACAGCGGCCTGGGGCAATACCGACCAACCTTCGTTTCTGAACCAGGCACTCGAGGTTGAAACTTTGCTTACGGCAAAAGACCTGATGCGCAAAATATTAAAAATTGAAAAAAACATGGGGCGCGTGCGCAAAGAAAAATACGGGCCCCGCATCATTGATATTGACATTCTTTTATTCAATGAAGAAATATACGATTATTCTTTTCTCAAGATACCCCACCCGGAATTACAAAACCGTCGTTTTGCCTTGTTGCCCCTGGCAGAAATCGCGCCCGGGATAGTACATCCCGGGTTGAACAAAACAATTGCAAGGTTGTTGAGTGATTGCACTGATGAATTGGAAGTAAAAAAATATTCCTGATTTTTCCACAAGATATTGGCATTACTTTTATTCATCTTCATTTACATTACTTTCACCTTCTTTTACAGCCGCTGATATTCTGTCATGCATTATAACTTTATAACTATAGAAGGAAACATCGGTGCCGGCAAAACTACGCTGGCTCATTTATTATCGAAGCATTATAATGCGCGCCTGATACTGGAAGAATTCGCCGACAATCCATTTTTGCCGAAATTTTATGAAAACCCCGGACTGTATGCTTTTCCGCTGGAGCTTTTCTTTATGGCCGAACGGTATAAGCAGTTAAAAGACCTGATACAGCAAAAAGATCTTTTTCAGAATCTCACGATATCCGATTACCTTTTCACCAAATGCCTTCTTTTTGCCAAGGTTAACCTGCCGGAAGATGAGTTTCGTTTGTACCAGCGTTTGTTCGATATCATACAGCAACAGGTGATACAACCTGACATCATCATTTACTTACACTCGCCGGTAGAGAAACTGCAACGGAACATAAAGAAAAGAAACAGGTCTTATGAACAGAAAATCCCTGATTCTTACCTGCTCGACATACAGGAAACTTATACGCACTATATCAAACAGCATAATATTAAAACCATTATTGTAGATGCCTCGAACGCTGATTTCCTGGGTAATGAGAAACATTTAAAAACTATTATTAAAGCCCTCGAAAACGAATATGCGGATGGCCAGTATTATCTGAGCTTACCTTAAAACTGTTTTTTGACGAACAGTTAGTAATTTTGAGTAACCATCAACAGAAATTATTTCATCCAGGATGCTTCATTCGCAGCATCCTTTGCATATCATGCAACTGTTGTAAAATTTCACCAATAGCAGAAAAGAATGGAATTAACCGAAAAGAATGATCCTTTTGCTTCCCTCCGTTTACCTGAATTTCGCAGCCTGATGATGGGACGCTTTGTATTTATCATAGGCCTCCGGATGATGAGTACCCTGGTTGGATGGTGGATTTATGAATTAACCAATGCACCCTTCGCCATTGGTCTCATCGGTTTATCTGAAGTTATCCCTG
>JAOQAL010000260.1 GCA_025963615.1 Chitinophagaceae bacterium
TGTCCGCAATAAAAAGTGGAGCAATTCAACAGGCCGTGATAGATGATAAAATACGCCGGTTATTACGTGTTATTTTCAGCTTCGGTTTCTATGACCGTGTCCAGTTAGATAGCCGTATACAAAAAGACAATCCGAAAGGAGCCAAAGTAGCATTAAGCCTGGCGAGAGCCGGTATTGTATTACTCAAAAATCAAGATCATATATTACCGCTTAATACCTCAACGATTAGAAGCATTGCAATAATTGGCCCAAACGGCAATACTTTTATGACGGGCGGCGGTAGTTCTTATACTTTTCCGTTTCATTCAGTTACCACCCTACAGGGTATCCGGAATTTTGCACCGCAAATCAAAACACGCTATGTTTCCGCTTTACCTATGCAGGCGGACTTGGTAGAGAAATCTGTTTTTTATCAAGAAAAAGGCTCCACTGCCAGAGGATTAAAAATAGAATATTTTAACAACAAAGATTTGCAAGGAAAAGCCCAGGGAACCCTAACCGATTCTATTATCCGTATTACTAATGGCTGGCACGCTCCCGGTGAAAATAAAGGTTTCCCTTATGATCATTGCTCTATTCGCTGGAGCGGAATTGTGCGGCCTTTAAAAAGTGGCCACTATCGTTTTACGATCCGAACAATGGATGGAGTAAGATTTTGGCTGAATGGGGAGCAAAAGGTAAATGTTTGGAAAGACCAGGGCGTACGCACCAACGAGGTTGTCATGGATATGCAGGCAGGTGAAGAGTATTCTATAAGATTGGAAACCAATTCGAACATGCATTCGGTAGAAGCCAGCCTGTCATGGCGGGAAGATCAGATCGATTTTACAGAAGCATATCAGGCCGCGGCGGCCGCGGATGTGGTTTTGTTAACCGTCGGCTTTAATGAAAGCAATGAACGTGAAAATGCCGACCGTACCTTTGAATTGCCTCCTTATCAGGATAGTTTGATAAGGGCCATTAGTAAAATTAATCCTAAAACGATCGTCATACTAAATTCGGGTGGAGGTGTGGCAATGAATAGCTGGCTTCTAGGTGTTAAAGGTTTATTTCAAGCCTGGTATCCGGGACAAGAAGGCGGGACAGCGCTAGCAGAACTCTTGTTTGGGAAAATCAGCCCAAGCGGTAAACTACCCATCACCGTTGAGAAAAGCTGGATAGACAACCCGACATTTAATTCATACTATGACCAGAATAACAGCAAGCATGTTAAATACACAGAAGGGTTATTTGTGGGGTACCGCTATTATGATTCAAAAAAAGTCACTCCCCTCTTTCCATTCGGCTTTGGCCTGTCTTATACCAGTTTTAATTATGGCGGCTTAAGTATACAAAAGTTGCCTCGTAAAAGGATCAGCGTATCTGCCGTTATCAAAAATACCGGTAAAATGGCCGGCTCCGAAATTGTTGAGCTCTACGTTAAAGAAGTGAACCCGTCTGTTATTCGCCCTGATAAAGAATTGAAATCCTTCAAAAAAATATTTCTGCAACCCGGTGAGTCGCGTAAAATAATCTTCCTATTAAAAAAAGATGCTTTTGAGCATTATGATGACCTGTCAGATAAATGGATATCAACCCCAGGCGCTTATCAGATCTTGCTCGGCAAATCGTCCGCAGATATTCAATTGTCAAACAACATCATGCTTTACTAAATCCAATTTATGAAAACAATTAAGCAATTTACCTTCATCCTTTTTTTTAACTTTTTGTTCTGCGATCTCCACGCGCAAGTCGGGTCATTTAACAAACAATTGAATTGCGATTCCTTAAGGATAAAATGGGTGGCTTTTTTGACTGGTGGGCGTTACAACCCAAACGATCCCGACATTAAAGCCAAGCTTAAACTGGTCGAAAGTAACGCATCATCCTCTTACAATGAAGGATTCAGTCATGATACAGCAAGTAGAAAGGCAATATGGGCGGATGTGAAATATAATAAATCTGCTGATATAACAACGAGTTATACCCGGTTGTTTTCCATGGCTTTGGCTTACAACTCCCTCGGTACCAAATGGTATCACGATGAACAATTGAAGCAAGATATCACATCTGCTCTTCAATGGCTTTACACAAATCATTATAATGAAAAAATCACAGTACCAACTACCGGCGGTACGAATAACTGGTGGGATTATCTGATAGGCAGCCCTGAAAAGCTAACCAATATTATTTTTTTGATGTATCAGGACATTCCACCCGTGTGGAGGAATGCTTATCTACGTGCTATACAACATTCAACCCCAAACGTTGCCTCCTATACAGGTGCAAATTTGATCTGGATAAGCAGGATAATTGTATTATCGTCGATCCTTTCTGGTGATTCGGCTAAAATAAATTATGCTATCGATGCCATCCGGCCAGTGTTTGATTACGTGGCTAAGGGGGACGGTTTTTATATCGACGGATCCTTCATACAACATAACAAGCACCCCTATACGGGAGGGTATGGGGTTGCGCTGATTTCTTCACTGGCCGAAGTTATGTACCTGTTTCCCGCTATCAACTCAACAATGCCTTCTTCCTTTCAAATGTACAGCTGGATATACAATTCTTATGAACCATTAATATACCGTGGTGGTATGATGAGTAATGTAATGGGGCGAGAAATCTGCCGTTCTGCCATGAATGAGCATGTTAAGGGACGACAACTAATTGAAGGACTGATATTGCTTGCACGGCAGGCTCCGGCACGCGATGCGGAAAGACTTAATTCTATCATAAAAGCCTATATCCAGGAAAGCGGGGGCGGAATCGGCTTCTCAACGATCACACTCACGCTGATGGCAAAGGCCATCATGAACGACAAAACGATTATCGCACGTAAAAATTATACTGCTTATCGTCAAATGGCCAACATGGACCGGGCGGTACAACAAGCGGATAATTACGCTTTTTCAGTAAGCATGCATTCTTCCCGCATTTATAATTTCGAATCAATTAACCAGGAAAATCGGAAAGGTTGGCACCTTTCCGATGGTATGACTTACCTCTATAATGTCGATCAGAAACAATTTGAGGATAACTTTTGGAGTACGGTCGATTATCAGCATTTACCCGGGACAACTACTGAAGAGAACTCGACCGCACTAACAAATAAGGTGAGCGATAAAACATGGGTAGGCGGAGTGGGTTTACTTGACAGATATGGCGCGACCGGAATGGACCTCGCTCCGTTTTCGACTACCCTCACAGCAAAAAAATCCTGGTTTATGTTCAATAATCAGATCGTGTGCTTAGGTGCGGGTATTACAAATAATGATGGTAGAACTGTGCTGACGACTATTGAACAGCGCAAACTAGGTCGCGACAACAGCAATACTTTCGTGGTTGACGGCATAACCATGCCTTCTCTCTTCGATACACAGCAAAGAACAGCAATACACTGGGCACATCTCTCGGGAAATGTTAAAGGTGCAGATATTGGTTATTACTTTCCCGGTGGGACTAATCTTAATATGCGGCGCAAGCGGCAAAACGGCAGATGGAGCGATGTTCGAACCGGAGCCGACAGTGCGATGAATACACGTAATTATCTCACTTTGCGGAAAGATCAGGGCAACCATGTGACCGATAGCAATGGCCCCGAAAAC
>JAOQAL010000268.1 GCA_025963615.1 Chitinophagaceae bacterium
ATAAGGGCATCCAGACTTTTATTTCTACCAATGCACATATTCCCGGCACCGAAAATTATATTGAACGGCTCGCGCCTTATTTAGATACGGTGCAGATATCTATTGATGGGATCGGTGAAACATATGAAACGGTGAGGTTGAAAAGTGATTTTTCTTTTTTCCTGGAAACCACCCGCAAGGTTACAGCCATTTGTAGCAGGATGAACGTGGCTGTCATGTTCAACTTTGTAGCAGTTAAGGAGAATTACAAACAGATGAAAGACGTGGTGAAACTGGCCGCAGAGCTGGGCGTAAAAAATGTAAACATTACACCGGTTAATCTTTCTTCTATTACAGCCTGGGGAACGGAGTATTATGAATTGTTTTATGGAGATGATTTTAAAAACGAGTTGGAAGCAGCGTTCAACGCGGCGAAAGATTCAGGGGTAGTCGAATTATCTGTCTGGGATATCAAAACGAAAAATGAATTTAAAAAATGTCATTTACCCTGGAATCATTTTTATGTAAGCTGGGATGGGTATATGACTCCCTGCTGCGCCAAACCATTTCCAAAAGAATTGAATTTTGGAAATGTTTTTGAAACCTCGTTGATGCAATGCCTTAACAGCGCAGGTTACCGCCAGTTTCGCGCCCTGTGGCACCGGAATGAAACGCCTGATTTTTGCAAGAAATGTCATGTTATAGATTTGAAACCCATTGATATTGATTTTGACATAGTTTTGAATTAATAAATAAATATAACGCCGATATAGTATGAGCAAATTTTCTGACTACAATTTTAAAGGGCAAAAAGCCCTTATCCGGGTTGATTTCAATGTGCCTTTGAACGATAAATTTGAAATTACTGATGATACAAGGATCCTGGCCACTATTCCCACTATTAAAAAAATCCTTGGCGATGGGGGCAGTGTCATTTTAATGAGTCACCTGGGAAGACCCAAGGAGGGACCGACTGATAAATATTCATTGAAGCATTTGGTAAAGCATATCAGCGGTTTGCTGGGCGGCATTCCGGTTTTATTTGCTGATGATTGTATTGGTGAGCAGGCTTATTCCATCGCGGGCAGGCTGAAAAGCGGCGAAGTATTGTTACTGGAAAATCTTCGTTTTTATAAGGAAGAAGAAAAAGGTGATAAAGCCTTCGCGGAAAAATTAGCCAAACTGGGTGATGTTTATGTGAACGATGCATTTGGTACAGCGCACCGGGCGCATGCTTCCACGGCAGTTATCGCCCAATTTTTTCCTGCGGACAAGAGAATGTTTGGTTTAGTGATGGAACGTGAGGTGGCCAGCGCAGAAAAGATTTTACATCAATCAGAAAAACCTTTTGTGGCCATTATTGGTGGCGCAAAAGTTTCAGATAAAATACTGATCATTGAAAATCTGTTGGAGCGGGACACTGATATCATTATCGGCGGCGGCATGGCCTATACTTTTTTTAAAGCACAGGGCGGTAAAATCGGAAAATCATTGTGTGAAGAGGATCGTTTGGACACGGCCAGGGATTTACTAAAAAAAGCGGATGATAAAGGAGTATGTATTCACCTGCCATCCGACTCCATCATTGCTGATAAATTTGCAGCCGATGCGAATGATTCCACCGCTCCATCAAATGCTATTCCCAGTGGCTGGATGGGATTGGACATTGGGCCGAATGCGATTGAACAGTTTAGCAACGTAATAAGAAAATCCAAAACCATTTTATGGAATGGCCCCATGGGGGTTTTTGAAATGGAAAAATTTCAGCATGGTACAAGAGCTATTGCTGCTGCCGTAGCGAAATCAACAAAGTCCGGCGCCTTTTCATTGGTGGGTGGCGGTGATAGCGTGGCAGCAGTTAACCAGTTTGGGTTTGCAGATAAAGTAAGTTATGTAAGTACCGGTGGCGGCGCCCTGCTCGAATATTTTGAAGGGAAGGTCTTACCGGGAATAGCGGCGATCAACTAGTTAACAACAAATGGTAAAGAACTAGTTTCATCCCGGCCGGTGAAATTTCTTTTTATCGAATTTTTACAATTTCTGCCAATCAGGGGAGGCAGGCCATTACAATTACAATTTGTGGCCAACCAGAGCAGTTCCTTAACGTTAGGTGATAACCGGTGACCGGGCATAAAAACAATTGGTTCGCACAGGCTAAAATCGTACAGAAAAAGCCTTAAACCCTGCCAGCCACAAAGCGAAAAGGTCGGCTACCGGCAAATAGTCACGGCTAGCCGAAAATTTAGCCTGAGGAAATCCCAAAACACTTAATTTTAGCAATTCAAAAACTATTATTATGAAAGGAACCCGAAACCTTGGTATCTTGATTATTCTAGGCATAGTTCTCATTTTAGGTGTAATGGGATGTGGCGGTTATAATGGACTTGTCAAAGAAGATGAAAATGTAAAAAACTCATGGAATAATGTACAAAGCCAGTATCAGCGTCGTGCTGATTTAATACCCAACCTGGTGAATACCGTGAAGGGCGAAGCCAACTTTGAACAAACGACCCTGATTCAAACTATCGAAGCCCGCTATAAAAATTTGAATTCAGTAAAAGTGGATCCTTCTAATCTTACTACCGAGAACATTCAGAAATTCCAGCAGGCGCAGGGTGAAATGAGCAGTGCATTATCCAGGTTGATGGTCGTAGTAGAAAATTATCCTAATCTGAAAGCCAATGAAGGATTCCGCAATCTGCAGAAGCAGCTGGAAGGAACTGAGAACCGGATAGCAGTAGCAAGGAATGATTTTAACAGCGCTGTAAATGCCTATAATACCAAGGTGCGTTCATTCCCAATGAATATTTTTTCAGGAATGTTTGGTTTCAAAGTAAAAGAAGGTTTTAAAGCCGATGAAGGTGCCAGTAAAGCGCCGGAAGTAAAATTCTGATCTTAAAATATTTGATACCCCGGTGACAATATTTCCCTGGCAAAAGAAAAAAGAATTCTTCAAGCCCGAAGAAATGCAAAGCATTATTGATGCTATCCGTTTGTCAGAAAGACGAACAAGCGGAGAGGTAAGGGTTTTTGTTGAAAGCCGTTGCCGGTATGTGGATGCTATTGACCGGGCAGCTGAAATTTTTTTCAGGCTCGAAATGGAACGCACCGATGACCGCAATGCGGTGCTGGTGTATGTTGCCATGAAAGACAGGCAGCTGGCTGTTTTTGGGGATGAGAATATTCATAAAAAGGTAGGCAATGAGTATTGGAACAATACCGTTAACAAAATACTTTCCAGCTTCAACAGAGAAAATTATGCGATGGGCCTTCGCCAATGCGTATTGGATATAGGCGAAGCGTTGCACTACTATTTTCCTTATGATAATGATACGGATAAAAATGAACTGCCGGACGATATCGTGTTTGGCAGGTAATAATTCATGAAAAAATTTTTATTATTTATTGGGGTCCTGGTTTCTGTTTGTACTTATGCGCAAATCGATAAGGTTGTTCCTGCCAGGCCCAATCCCCCGAGGCTGGTAAACGATTTCACGCAAACATTAACCGCGGAACAAATCCAGGAATTGGAACGGAAGCTGGTCGCTTACGATGATAGCACTTCCAACCAGGTTGTCGTTGTTATTATTCCCAGTACGAATAATTACCCGATTGAAGATGTCGCTCTTCAGCAAATACTTCGTAAGTGGGGTGTTGGTAATAAGGAAAAGAATAATGGTATTGTGGTGCTCGTTGCAAAGGATGACCATGATGTCCGCATTGAAGTGGGATATGGACTGGAAGGAGCTATTCCTGATATCACTGCAAACCAGATTATACAGACTGACATCCTTCCCAATTTTAAGGCGGGAAATTATTACCGGGGGCTTGATCTTGCGACGAATGATATTATCAAAGCCGCTGCGGGAGAATATAAAGCTCCGCAGGGCTATGGTGGCCGGCGGAAAAAAGGCCTCAATCCTGCCTTGATATTCTTTGTTATTATAGGCATCTGGATCATTTTACGGGCAACTGGTGGCGGCCGGGGGGGTGGTGGTATGATGTCACGCCGCGGTTATGGCGGATTGTTGGGTCCGCTAATATGGGGAAGTGCATTGGGCGGTGGTGGTTCTTCCGGCGGTGGCGGTTGGTCAGGCGGAGGAGGTGGTGGCGGTTTTGGCGGCTTCGGCGGCGGCAGCGGTGGTGGGGGTGGCGCCAGTGGAAGCTGGTAATTCTTCCGTTATTCCAACCGAATAGCCTTTTTCAAACATTTTTTCAATTCATTTTTATTATATCAATACTCTTCTCCCCTTAGTCTACAAAACAATTCAGCATTCTTACGGGTTACCACAGTATGGTTGGTGTTACTGTATTGGATATTTTTGTAAAATCTTATTGTAAGCAAACAAATTACTATTCACCAGGCTAGTTATATTTTATGGAAAAAACGTTAAAGCAAACAAAATTTTTAAAGATCCATCCGGACGATAATGTGCTGGTGGCATTGACGAATATGGCCAAGGGAACCGTGGTTGAAACGAGTGGAGGAGCGATTACCCTGGCCCAGGATGTCGCCGCAAAGCATAAGTTTTTTATTCGTGATATGCAGGCAGGCGATGAAATTTTTATGTATGGTGTTTTAGTGGGTAAGGCGCAACATGATATTCCGCAAGGAGGCCTGATGACAACGTCGAATACCAGGCATGCGTCCGGCCAATATGCATACCGGAAGACAGATTATAGCTGGCATCAACCGGATGTGTCGGCATATATCAATCGCACGTTTAATGGATATGTAAGAAGCGATGGGAGAGTAGGCACAGCAAACTATTGGCTTTTTATTCCTACTGTTTTTTGCGAAAACAGGAATATGGATGTGATCCGGGAAGCTTTATGGAATACGCTGGGTTATGGGGTTACAGGCAAATACAAACAATTAACAGAGGAGATTCTGTCGGCTTATGAAAAAGGGGAAAACATCGATAACATTCAACTGGATCCTGTTGTAAAAAGAAGCGGCCACACCCCTTTTAAAAATGTAGATGGAATAAAATTTCTTAATCACCAGGGCGGCTGTGGCGGTACCCGGCAGGATGCGGCGACCTTAGGTGCCTTACTGGCTGCTTATGCGGATCATCCGAATATTGGCGGAGTCACTGTATTAAGTTTAGGTTGCCAAAACCTGCAGGTGCAGGATTTTTTAAATTATTTAAAAAAACGCAATCCTTCCTTTGATAAGCCGCTTTATATTTTTGAACAGCAGTCATCGCAAAGTGAAGAAGACCTGGTTAGTGACGCAATTAAAAAAACATTTCATGGCTTGCAGGAGATCAATAAAATTGAAAGGCAGCCTTCTTCATTAAGCAATCTTTGCCTTGGAGTAAAATGCGGCGGCAGCGATGGGTTCAGTGGCATTTCTGCAAATCCCGCAGTGGGATATACCGCCGACATGCTGGTAGCGTTAGGCGGGAAGGTGTTGCTGGCTGAGTTTCCTGAACTTTGTGGAGCAGAACAAAATTTAATAGACCGTTGTACCAGCAAAGCAACTGCAGATAAGTTCATCGACCTGATGCAAACCTATAACAGACAAGCCGAGAGCGTGGGATCTGGCTTTCACATGAATCCTTCACCCGGCAATATTAAAGATGGTTTGATAACCGATGCAATCAAATCAACCGGCGCGGCAAGAAAAGGAGGAACTTCGCCGGTAGTAGATGTATTGGATTATACAGAACCTGTAACTAAACCCGGCTTAAGCCTGGTGTGTACCCCAGGCAATGATGTAGAAGCAACCACTGGTAAAGCGGCATCAGGGGCCACGTTAATTTTGTTTACAACAGGACTCGGCACCCCTACCGGGAATCCGGCTGCACCGACCATAAAAATTTCAACCAATACCGCTTTAGCGGTGCGGATGAAAGATATCATCGATATTGACACGGGTGCTATAATCCGTGGAGAAAAAACGATTGAGCAGATGGGTGAAGAAATTCTGGAATACTGTATCAAGGCGGCCGGTGGTGAAGTGATACCTAAAGCGGTGCAACTGGCGCAGGATGATTTTATTCCCTGGAAGAGAGGTGTTTCTTTGTGACCACCGGACAGGTGACTTGCTGTTTTAAGAATTTTAAGCCATTTCATGCGCCCCAATAGGAGCCCAGGCTTGATGCTTTTTTCAGGCTTTATAGCCAGCTGAAAGCATAAAGAGCCTGAAAAGAATAACTCGGGGCGATTTCATAAGCCGGGAGCAGCCTAAGGTGGCGTGAATGAGTAGGTGGTATTGGCTTTAGCCAATTTTTTTGTCAAATTAAAAATTATGGAACAGTAAATGCGGTTAGATCAATCATGCTAAAGCCGCTGGATATAAAGAAAAGAGTTCCGGTGGCGGAACTCTTTTCTTTATAAGTGTCATCCTGGATGCTTAAAAATTCAAAGCAACTTTTGTAAATAAATGTCTTCCGTTAAAGCCCATCTGCACAGAATCCCAGGCACCGCCTGATTCATTGTCCTGCGCATATCCTTTGGCGAGAGGATTCACGCCAAGATCAGGATGTATATTGAATAAATTATCCGCGCCTATAAAAAGACTTATTTTTTTAGAGAACTTATAGGACGCATAAACATCGGTGGTTATTTTTCCCTTGTAATTAAATACTTCGGGCAGGTATACTGAAGGATCAGCATCACTGGGCACCTGCGGGTTAATACCGGAATAATTAGGATTATCACCAGATGGTGCGGATCCATCACCAAAGCCCAGGAGAACAATTTTTCCAAAAGAAGTAAAATGGGCTCCCAAGCCGAACTTATTCATGGTATAGTCCAGGCCCAGGGAAAATTTGCTTTTAGGAGCGGATGCTTTTAAAAATGCTTCTTCCCGGTCGCTATAAAATGTTTTTTGATGAAGCTTG
>JAOQAL010000004.1 GCA_025963615.1 Chitinophagaceae bacterium
TACAGTTTTAATTTACAATGATTTATGAATAGCTGGCTGGCATAGTTTTTTTAACCAGTAGCCTGTTCTGTTATTTGTTAATTAAAATCTGCTCATATGTTACGATGGACAATTATTTTTCTGGTTGTAGCTATTATTGCAGGCATATTCGGCTTTGGTGGAATCGCCGCAGGAGCCGCAGGTATAGCTAAAATATTATTTTTCATTTTTATTATTCTATTTATTCTCTCAATTATCAGGGGAAGATCCGTAGAATAAAAATGAACGGAATACAAAAGAGGCTATCTCAAAAGTATTCTTTTACAATAATCCGCAGAGATGTTGAGAAAGTAAAGATTGATTCTTAACAGTTCATTTCTTTGCGTTCTTCGCTTCTTTGCGCACTTTGCGTGAAATATTCCTTTTGAGACAGCCTCTTTTTTTTGGGTATATAATGGATGGGGTGTAAATAAGCCCGCTGTAAATATAATAAGCTAAGCGTAATGTCTTACTAAAAGGCCAAGATAAAAATTCTGCCGTTATTGCACCATATTTTGAAGAGCCACTTTTATTTACAGGAGGGCGATCTGGATTTCTACTATAAGCCATAGGGTTGCCAACCTTTGAAAGGTTGGCAACCCTGTCAGTATTTGACATTTTATATTCTTCATTTTACATTTGTTATGATTTTCGGGGAATTTGTTCCGCGAAAATGTTTATTGCGTTTTAAAATTCAATATCTTGAAAAAAATATGTTCACCGTGAAAAAAATAATCTCCCTTTCAGTTTTTCTTTCGTTTTTTTTATTTGGAATAGCCCAGGAGAAACACAGTTTGTTTAATGGCAAAAACCTGGATGGATGGACAATCCATGGAACAGAAAAATGGTATGTTGACAAAGGGGAGTTGGTTTGTGAAAGCGGCCCCGATAAGCAATATGGTTATTTTTCGACTAACAAAAATTATAAGAATTTTTTTCTTACGGTAACATTTAAACAGGAAGCCAATGGTAATAGCGGTGTTTTTTTCCGGTCTTCCATTGATGGCGTAAAAATCAAGGGTTGGCAGGTAGAAGTAGCGCCAAAAGATAAGCATACCGGCGGTGTTTATGAATCTTATGGACGGGGTTGGTTGATACAACCCAAGCCTGAGGATGAAAAATATTTAAAGACCGAAGGATGGAATACCATGGAGATAAAAGTCGTAAATGATGAAGTGACGACCTGGTTAAACGGCCACATGATGATCAACCTGAAGGATGAAACCATTGGTAAAGGAGAGGGCTTTATCGCCTTACAGATACACGATGGAGGTGGCATTAAGGTAAGATGGAAAGATTTGATTATCCAGGAACTGCCTTAATTAAATAGTGAGCCGGTCGACTCAATGCTGCATGTTGGCCGGTAAGGGGGCAACGAGGTAGAAAAATTAATTGTAAATCAATCTTAAGCGATGTTTTATTTTTAAGGCTTTTTGAAATAGTCGTCCTGATTGATATTTTCAGTCTTACATGAGAATTTAGGGGGTTCATTATTACCTGAATTTTTGATTTTGGCGCATATTTTATTCATCTCTTTCTCGTTATTACCAGGCATTTTTTTCATTGATCCAACTGCTTGTAAATTTTACTAACTTTCGTTGCTATTTTCTGTTTCAATTATTTTTTAAACATTCGGAATACCGTAAAGAAATAGCCTGCATACTGTTTTCGAAAACTATCAATCAAATAATAACTTACTAAATAATCAATATGTTCAAAGACGCGACAATACAGGAAGTGGATGAGGTGATGCAAAAGGCCTGGAAAGCTTTTCATGTGTACCGGAAATATTCCCTAAAACAGCGGGCCGGTTTTATGAGAGCCATTGCTTTGGAACTCGAAGAGGCCGGTGATGCTTTGGTAAAAATGGCCATGAGTGAAACTAACTTGCCCCTGGCCCGACTAAATGGAGAAAGGGCAAGAACAATTTATCAATTGACAAGTTATGCTGCAGCCTGCGAAAGCGGCGAGTGGCTGCAAGCCAGGATTGATACAGCCAATCCTGATAAGACGCCGCCGAAACCGGATATCAGAAAGATGTTGGTGGCCCTTGGTCCCGTAATTGTTTTTGGCGCCAGTAATTTTCCCTTTGCATATTCCACTGCAGGAGGTGATACCGCCTGTGCATTCGCGGCAGGGTGCCCGGTAATCGTAAAAGCACATCCAGCCCATGCGGGAACAAGTCAACTGGTAGCAGAAGCTATTTTGAACGCAGCCCGGAAATGCAATATGCCCGAGGGAATATTTGCACATCTGCATGGCGCCGGTTTTGAAGTAGGAAAGGCATTGGTAACTCATACCCATACTAAAGCGGTAGGATTTACCGGTTCTTACCTCGGTGGCAAACAATTATTTGATTGGGCCAACCAGCGAAAAGAACCTATTCCCGTTTTTTCTGAAATGGGAAGTATCAATCCTGTTTTTTTATTGCCTGAAAAAACTAAACAAGCCGCCACGGAGGTAGCAAAGCAATATGCCGGTTCCATTACGCTTGGCGTAGGTCAGTTTTGTACAAACCCTGGTTTGATCATTGGAATTGAGGGAAGTGACCTCGATACTTTTATCACTTCACTCGGGGATGAAATAAAAAAAGTTTCTCCCGGCACCATGCTGCATCCTGGAATAGCGAAAGCTTATGCTGATAAAAGAAAATCTGCCTTATCGCAAACAGATGTACAAACCATTGCAGTTTCTGATACGGCGGCGGCTTCAGAGAACCAGGGTTTACCCACCATTGCATCAGCAACCGGTAAGGCTTTTCTGAATAATCCCGTTTTACACCAGGAAGTATTTGGACCCTACTCCCTGGTTATCCGCTGCAGGGATATGAATGAAATGACAGAAGTAGCCAAACAACTGGAAGGGCAACTGACGGCTACCTTAATGGCAACAGAAAACGACATCCGGAATCACGATGGATTGGTAGAAGCCGTAAAAAATATTTGTGGCCGTTTTATTTTGAATAGCGTTCCAACCGGCGTGGAAGTTTGTTTAAGCATGCATCATGGTGGCCCATTTCCAGCTACCACCGATTCACGTTTTACGTCGGTGGG
>JAOQAL010000028.1 GCA_025963615.1 Chitinophagaceae bacterium
CAGGCAAATACAGCAAACATTAAATATAGGTTTTGATTCCATGGTTTTCCTGGATGACAACCCTTTCGAAAGAAACATGGTAAGGGAGAACGTACCCGGTGTTACCGTTCCCGAATTACCGGAGGACCCTGCCGATTACCTGGAATACCTCTATACACTTAATTTATTCGAAACGGTTTCCTACTCAAACGAGGATCTGGAACGTACAAAACAATACCAAACCGAAGTAAAACGGATAAGCGAACAGTCGAGCTTTACCAACGAAGACGACTTTTTAAAGAGCCTGAACATGTCTTCGCTGGTTGAAGGTTTCAATAAATTTAACGGCCCGCGGGTGGCGCAACTCTCCCAGCGTTCAAATCAATTCAATTTACGTACCGTGAGGTATACCGAAGCTGATATTGAGCAACTGGGTTTAGATGACAACTATATAACCTTCTCGTACACGCTTGAAGATAAGTTTGGCGATAACGGTTTAATATGTGTGGTGATCCTGAAAAAGGAAAGCCCTGATGTGTTGTTTATTGATACCTGGTATATGAGCTGCCGTGTTTTAAAGCGCGGCATGGAAAACTTTGTTCTAAATTCGCTAGTAAACGCCGCTGCTCAAAATGGGTTTAAAACGCTGAAAGGCGAATATATTGCTACACCCAAAAACGAAATGGTGAAAGATCATTATCCTAAGCTTGGTTTTGATTCTGCGGGCAGCGATACATGGTTGCTGGATGTTGAAAGCTATGATATTAAAAAATGTTTTATTGACTATAAGTAATTAAAAATGGAAAAGAGCGAAGTTTTAGAAAAGGTTAACGAAGTTTTTATTGATATTCTGGATAACGAAGATATTGTTTTGACCTACGAAACAACGGCCAATGATGTTGACGACTGGGACTCTCTAAACCATATTCAACTGGTAGTTGCTATTGAGAAAAAATTTAAGATCCGTTTTACCTCACAGGAAATTCAGAGCTGGAAAAATGTAGGTGAAATGCTTGATTGTATTTTAACCAAGGTAGCTTAATGTTTAACCTTAACGATAAGTTCAGGCAGGAGTTTAGCGTTTCGGAAAACGTTTATAATGGCTTCCTGGCTGTTTTTCAGGATAACAATCCGTTGCATACTGATAATGCCTTTGCCCAGGCCCGTGGTTTTAAGGGCAAGGTAATGCATGGCAACATATTGAATGGGTTTTTATCCTACTTTATTGGCGAATGCCTGCCAACTAAAGATGTGATTATCCATAAACAGGAAATTCAATTCAAAAACCCGGTGTACCTTAATGATACCGTGTTTTTTGAGGCTGTTATTTGTGACATTTATGAATCGGTAAAAGCCCTTGAGTTTAAGTTTACATTTAAAAATGCAGAGGGAGTAGTGGTAGCAAAAGGAAAAATTCAAATTGGTATTTTAGTATGATCGTATTAATTACAGGTGGTTCATCAGGTTTAGGCGAAGCAATAACCAGGCTTATTGCACAACAGCCGGGGCATACCGTATATTTTACTTATAATTCATCGCTAACCAATGCCCAAAAGATAGAAGCCGATCTGGGTAATGCTTTTGCTATAAAATGCAATTTTGAGATTGAGGTCGAAGTTAACGCGCTCAAAACCAAGATAAGTGAATTGGGCATCGATGTACTCATTAACAACGCGTACAGCGGCGAACCCATCAAAACATATTTCCATAAAATACCCGCCGAAGATTTTTTGGCCGATTTTCAAAAAAATATGCTTCCTGCAATTATTCTCACGCAGGCTGCAATTAATACCTTCCGCAAAAAGAAATTCGGAAAAATAATCAACGTACTAACCTCTTTTCTGATCAACACTCCGCCAATAGGCTCATCGGTTTATGTAGCCAATAAGGCTTACCTTGAGGAACTTTCAAGGGCATGGGCTACGGAGAATGCCAAATATAATATCACATCAAATTCAATATCACCTGCGTTTATGCAAACAACTTTCACAAATGATGTTGACGAACGGGTTATTGAACAAATAAAAGAAAGCCATCCGCTTAAAGCGATATTAACACCTGCAGAAGTGGCGGAGTCGGTGTTGTTTTTATTGAATTCTACACAGCAAATCAACGGTATTAACATTGTTTTAAATTCGGGAGCAAACATCAAATAGTAGCAATATGATTTTTAACTCTATTCCTTTTATCATATTTTTTGTTGTTTTTTTCTGCTTATACTGGTATGCATTCCGCCGGAATTTGAAACTGCAGAATCTGTTAATTTTGGCGGGAAGTTACTTTTTTTATGCATGGTGGGATTGGCGACTGCTCTTCCTGCTTATCGGCTCAAGCCTGATGTGTTTTCTCCTCGGCCTTTATATGGACAGGACAGATGATCCCAGAAAAAAGAACAGGCTCATGTACGCCGGTGTTTGGATAAGCGTTGCACTGCTGGTTTATTTTAAATACACAAACTTCTTCATCCAGTCGTTTATTGATGCTTTCGATAAGTTTCACGTGAGCATCAATCTGCAAACCATGCATATTATTTTGCCATTGGGGATAAGCTTTTATACTTTCCGTAACCTGAATTATTTATTTGATGTAAATAAGGGGAAAGCCAAAGCAACCAACAATTGGGTTATTTATTTCTCATATGTGTCATTCTTCCCAAGTCTCATCTCAGGCCCTATTGATAAGGCTAAAGTGCTTATCCCTGAGCTGGAAAAAGAAAGGCATTTCGACTATAAACAGGCTACCGATGGCTTGCGCCAGATAGCCTGGGGCTTGTTCAAAAAAATAGTAGTGGCCGATAATGTAGGAACCTTCACGAATGAATTTTTTGGGCATTACCAAAACTATCACGGCAGCACATTGCTTGTTGGCGCCTTTTATTTTACCATTCAATTATATGCCGATTTTTCGGGATATTCAGATATGGCCATTGGGCTTTCAAAGCTGCTGGGCTTCACCGGTACAAAAAATTTCGATTATCCTTTCTTTTCCCAAAATATTGAAGAGTATTGGCGTAAATGGCATATCTCATTAACATCGTGGCTTTCCGAATATATTTTTACTCCGGCATCTATCAAATTTCGTGATTATGCCAATTTCGGGCTCATCATATCCATTTTAATTACCTTCCTGGTGTCTGGGTTTTGGCACGGTGCAAATTGGACGTTTGTAGTTTGGGGCATTTTAAACGGCTGCTATTACATACCTCTTATACTGCAAGGGAAAATGAATAAGAAAAAGAAGAAGGGACAGCAGGTAAATATGCTACCCTCGTTCAAAGAGTTCAGAAATATAGTAGCCACCTTTACATTGGTAGCGCTTACCAATATTCTTTTCAGGTCTGCCAACATTACGCAGGCATTTGGCTATTACAAGCATTTATTTTCAAGATCGCTGCTTTCGTATCCTGCAAATAGCAAACCTTATGTAATCGTATTTCTGTTGGCTTTTTTAGTATTTGAATGGTCACAGCGTGATAAACAGCATTCATTCCAGTTAGAAACCATTCGATTTCCGGCATTGCGCTGGTCGTTATATTTTATTGCGATATATGCTATATTCTTTAATATCT
>JAOQAL010000043.1 GCA_025963615.1 Chitinophagaceae bacterium
AGTAACTCTTATGGACAAATTGATTTACCTGGTTCCGTTAATGGGCATTATAGGTTTACTCTACACATTAGTAAAGTTCAATTGGGTTTCAAGACAGGATGCCGGCAATGACCGGATGAAAGAAATCAGTACTTACATCGCTGAAGGTGCTATGGCTTTTTTGAAAGCTGAATGGAAAGTATTAGGCTACTTTGTTGTTATTGTCGGTATACTACTGGCGGTCATGGCACAAGCCAATCCACAATCCCACTGGTCTATCGCCATCGCCTTCGTATTAGGTGCTATATTGAGCGCTACGGCGGGCTTTATTGGAATGAAGGTCGCGACAAAAGCAAACGTACGTACTGCGCAGGCGGCCCGTACAAGTCTCAGCAAAGCTTTGAATGTATCATTCACGGGCGGTGCTGTGATGGGTGTTGGTGTAGCAGGTCTGGCTGTTCTGGGTTTAGGAGGATTATATATTGTATTAAAACATTTTTTTGCACCGGACGCGGCCCTCAACTCAGAAGAAATGGTAAGGACCATTGAGGTGTTGACTGGTTTTTCGTTAGGTGCTGAATCAATAGCCTTATTTGCCCGTGTAGGTGGTGGCATTTATACTAAAGCAGCTGATGTTGGCGCTGACCTGGTTGGTAAAGTAGAGGCGGGAATTCCAGAAGATGATCCCCGCAACCCGGCAACGATCGCTGATAATGTAGGAGATAATGTAGGTGATGTAGCGGGAATGGGTGCCGATCTTTTTGGTTCTTATGTGGCCACCGTGCTGGCGACAATTGTATTGGGTCAACAAACCCAGATTTTAGATGGTACAGATTCACTCGGCGGTTTTTCCCCGATTATATTACCCATGCTGATAGCCGGAGTAGGTATTTTGTTTTCAATTGCAGCCACTTTATTTGTTCGTATCAGTGATTCGGCAGGCATCAATACACAGACTGTTCAGAAAGCATTGAATATGGGTAACTGGGGTTCTATCGTTCTTACGGCATTTGCAGCAGCAGGCCTGGTTTATTGGCTATTGCCTGAAACCATGATGTTAAGAGGTATCATTTTTACAAAATTGGGAGTGATGGGTGCTATTGGAGTAGGATTGCTGGTAGGCGCCTTGATGAGCATCATTACTGAATATTATACAGCCATGGGTAAACGCCCCGTGCTTAGTATTATCCGGCAATCATCAACAGGGCATGCGACCAATGTCATTGGGGGTTTGGCTGTAGGTATGGAATCAACATTTTTACCGATCCTGGTTTTAGCTGGCGGTATCTGGGGATCTTATGAGTGTGCCGGTCTATATGGCGTTGCTATTGCGGCTGCCGGTATGATGGCTACTACGGCTATGCAATTAGCGATTGATGCCTTTGGGCCTATTGCGGATAATGCAGGCGGTATCGCAGAAATGAGTGAGTTGCCAAAAGAAGTTCGCGAAAAAACAGATGTGCTGGATGCTGTGGGTAATACAACTGCTGCCAGTGGGAAGGGATTTGCTATTGCTTCCGCTGCATTAACAGCTTTAGCTTTATTTGCCGCGTTTGTAGGCGTAGCCGGCATCACGGGTATTGATATTTACAAAGCAAATGTATTAGCCTGCCTGTTTGTCGGGGGTATGATTCCTTTTATCTTTTCATCATTAGCTATCCGCGCAGTCGGTGAAGCGGCGATGGCGATGGTAGAAGAAGTAAGACGCCAATTTCGCACGATTCCCGGAATTATGGAAGGAACAGGAAAACCTGAATATGATAAATGTGTGGCGATCTCAACACAAGCATCACTAAAAAAAATGATGTTGCCGGGTGCCATCGCTATTATATCTCCGTTGATCATTGGTTTTATGCCGGGCCTGGGTGCAGAAGCACTCGGTGGATTTTTAGCAGGTGCTACGGTGTGCGGTGTATTGATGGGTATGTTCCAGAACAATGCCGGCGGCGCCTGGGATAACGCAAAAAAATCTTTTGAAAAAGGGGTTGAAATAAATGGCCAGATGTATTATAAAAAATCGGAGCCGCATAAAGCATCCGTTACCGGTGATACAGTAGGTGATCCATTTAAAGATACTTCAGGGCCATCCATGAACATCCTGATTAAATTGATGTCTATTGTATCTTTGGTTATTGCCCCAACCTTAGCACAAATTTCCGGCACGGCGAAAGAGCATACGCTGCTGGAAAAGAAAATAGAAATTAAAACCAAACAGGTGACCGCAGCAGTAAACGAAGCGAAGACTGTTTCTATAAAATAAATAAGTTAAAGTTCTTAATCAGAACCATTAAAATAAGTCCCGCTGTTTCTACAGAGGGGCTTGTTTTTTTTAACAACCTTTAAAAATAAAAAGGCTGTCTCAAAAGTAATATTTCGCGCAAAGGGCGCAAACAAGCAAAGAACGCAAAGAGATGAACTGTTAAGAATCAATCTTTACTTTCTCAACATCTCTGCGGTATTATTTTAAAATAATACTTTTGAGGCAGCCTCTTTAGAAATCTACAGAATCACCTATAATTTTACGCAGTCGTTATATCATCCGTTGTAGAAATAAGTCAACAAAATGTAGAACCCTGTTAAACTTCAAAAAGTAATTGTTCATCGCGATTTTCGACTGTTATCTGTCTTATAAAATTATCATAGCCCTCTTCCTCATCATGGTTGCTATATACACCATAAGCATCAAGACTATAACCGATTAAGCCATCCTTGGCCTCAATCAGGTAGAGTATCGAAGAATCAGAGGGGTCAGAATCACCTTCAAAACGGTAGGTTTTGATTATTTTCAAATCCTCTGGCGGATAGGATTTTCCTCTACCAGCATTGAAACCGTCTTTATCCAGGCGAAACTCATTATCCATCTTTTTAAGTCTCAATTTTTCCATTACCTGTGATAAGGTTGTCATTTCTATTTTTTGCGTTTGTACCATAATCATTTTTATGGTTGGGTTCCAAATTACATGCCACAGGCATTTTCGCAAAAATCACAGGGCCTGACAGTTAGATAGTTTTACACTTAATTGTTAATAATCCACTTATATCTGTGAATAATCTGCAGGCACCAGGAAAGTTTTCAGAATGTTGGAAACTGAATTGGCGTATTGGGGGTCAGCAGAAAGTTTTTTCCAATCCGGGTCAGCGCTGAAGGCAGTCCAGCCTTTATCGCGGTCTTCCATACTTTTACAGGTAATCATATAGGTAAGGCAGGGCATATTTTTCCCTGAAATAACTTCGCCAAAGAAAACGGGGATTAGTTTCGCTCTGTTAAAAATGGGAACTTCTCCATCGTTAAACATTTTTATTTTTCTTCTGAGCGCATCTTCACTATAACCTTCATAAGTCCTTAATTCAAATATCCGGGATTCGTTTGCCGGGGCCACCATCTTTGGCAAAACATCAAACGCGATCATAAAAGAAGAACTGTAACGGCTGTACACCGGTTTATCGGCAGGAATACTATTATAGGCCTGGCTGTTCTTTATGTAGTCAGCATCAGTTTTTAGTTTGCTGTTTACAGTTAAATAATCATCCATGGAAGGATATGGAATCAGCAGGTAAACTTTTGCCGGTTCACTTTTGCCAAATTCCTTAAAAACACCTACTGTCTTAACACCCTGTTTGTTCAATGCGGGTATCAGAGCCGTACGAAAAAAATTTTCGAGTTGCGAATGGTCAGAACCAAAACGCATTTCATATTCCCTCAGTTCGTACAGTTCTTTTTGAGAACCCTTATCGTTCTTGTCCGACGGAGACACCCCCGTTGTAATGGCTGATGCTGCAATAAAAGATGATTGTAAAAATTTTCTTCTTTTCATTTGGCTTTTTTATAAAGTTAGTACATGACAAAATATTAATACTAAATGATTAATAATAATTTACCGGCCCAGTACAAATTCATCGCCCGCGGTATAAATACTCAACTGAAGATCTTTCACTTTTATCAGTCCGCCGGATGTGATTTTTAACTGATCAGGATTTTTTAAAACCATGACCTGGCTATCTCCTGCTACTTTTACCCTATTGCCATGCACGATAATAGCAGTTGATTCATCAATACCAATGCATGGATAGGTTGGGAATTTCGCCAATGCGGAAAATAAGCGGTTGTACCGGCTTCTTACAATGAAGTGCTGATCAATTATTGCCGAATCAAGAAGTCCGAGCCCCTGTTTTATTTCAATGTTTTTATCCTGTAATTTTTTGAATGTGGCATGATAGGTTGTATCACCAGTTAATTCCCGGCCCGTAATCATATCGTGGCTCATAACGGCAGCACCCGCACTGGTGCCTGCGATGGTGGCGCCGTTTTCATAGGCTTTGTGAATGATATCATATACCGGGGTGTTTAAAACAACGTTCATAAAACGATCCTGGTCACCGCCTGTAATAAAAATGAGTTTGGCGTGTTCCAGTGAATCCAGCCATGCTTTATTATTTACCAGCGCTGGAGTAAAATTGAGGTTCGCAATTGTATTGGTGCAGGCTGGTTGTATATCCGCTTTAAAATAAACAAAGGAGGTATCCGGCTCTTCGCTTGACATAGGCAGTA
>JAOQAL010000068.1 GCA_025963615.1 Chitinophagaceae bacterium
GGTAAGGATTCTGTAAAGGACAAACCTTCCAGGCCAATAACCGAAATCAGCACACCGGCAATAAGTAGTATTTTATAACCATACCGGTCTACGATAGGGCCAAATACAAACGAACCAACCAAAATGCCAACCGGCAATATAGAAACAAGCTGGCCGGTGCTTAATTCGTCCAGCTTAAATTTTTCGGTGACGGCAGGTAGAATGGAACCAAGGGTAATCAATGTGATTCCAAACTGCAGAAGTGCAATACAAGCCGCAGCAAAAACCTGGTTTCGTTTGTACATGTACTTTATATTCAGGATTGTTCTTTTAATGCAAGCCAACCAGCGCCATATAACCCGGCCTTACTTCCTAACGCCGAGCCTTCCAGTTTCATCTGTTGTATACTGACAGGCTGAGCCCATTTTTTCGCTTCTGCATATATAGCATCCAGGAATTGTAAGGCCGGACCAAATACACCGCCGCCTAAAATGATTTTTTCAGGATTGAATAAACTCACCAGGTTGGCGACGGCCATACCCCAGTATTCAATAGCATTATTAATTACTGCGACGGCCAGGGCATCTCCCTGATCATGCGCATCAAAAACATCTTTGGCGGAAAATGATTCCTTATTTATCTGGAACAAAATACTTTCCGTGAATTTATTATTTTCTAACAACTCCTTCGCCACCTTGGCAATACCCTCTCCGGAGGCATAATATTCGAAACATCCACAGGAGGTGAATTTTTCTTGAAAAGGTTTATTGAGCCCTAACCATCCAATGGCTCCTGCGATATCACCAGTGCCCCGCAGGACCTGGTTATTTACCAGGATACCAGCCCCGATGCCGGTACCCACAGAAAGGAATATGGCATCGCTGCAACCCCGGGCATTTCCCTTCCATACTTCTCCCAATATATAACAGGCACGGTCACTGTCAATTTTAATTTGTACGTTTTTATCTGTTATGCCGTTTTGTAATTCACTGAGCAGGGGATAATCATCCCAACCTGGAATATTGGGCGCCCACACCGTTCCTTTTTTCGCATAGGCGATACCAGGCACGCAGATACCAAGGGCCGCGACAGTTATATTTAGAGCGCTGGCTTTATTTAACAGGAAATTTGCCTGTTCCACAATGAAGTGGCCAGCTTCGTTTCCCTTTCTTTTGTCCAGGGATAATATTTCTGAAAAAAGAATCTCTCCTTCATCACTGATTAACGCAGAAGCTAATTTGGTTCCACCAAGATCGAAAGAGATTACAGGCATTATAATATTTAATCGGTTAATATAAGCAGAAAGAGAATCAGAAATTTATCCGGCATTAAAAATTTTGAATTAGCAAGGGAAGCTGTTATCTGGTAAAAGTTATTTAACTTTTCAAATTTAAAGTTTAAATGTTTGCTTATGTACAGACTGCTCGTTATTTTTTTATTGGTCTCATTTACAGATATTAAACATCCCGCTGAGAAAGCGTGGATACGGATTAATCAGCTCGGCTATACGCCACAGGGAGTAAAGGTGGCCGTCTGGTGCAGTAAGGAGCAGACAGCAACCGGTTCGCTATCATTATCGGGATGGCAATTGGTCGATTTTATTTCGAAGAAGATTGTTTTTGAAGGGAAATCCGGTAAACCATTTGGAGCGTATGGCCCCTTTAGTCAAACATACCGGTTAAACTTTTCTGCCTTTACAAAGCCCGGCCGTTATTATTTACAATCAGGAGAAACGAAATCACCGGAATTTGAAATCGGAGACAATGTATATAAAGGCGCGGCTGATTTTTGTCTTCGGTATATGCGACAGCAGCGCAGCGGTTTCAATCCTTATTTAAAAGATAGTTGTCATACGCACGATGGTTATGTGCTATATGGAGAAAAAGCGGGTATTAAGGATAGCACGCATATTGATGTGACCGGAGGCTGGCATGATGCCACGGATTATTTACAATATTCCACTACATCCGCCAATGCGACTTATCATTTGCTGATGGCTTACCGTGATTTTCCAAAGTCATTTGGCGACGACAAGCAGGCTAATGGACTGGATGGCAGCAATGGCATGGCCGATGTACTCGATGAAGCAAAATGGGGATTGGATTGGTTATTAAAAATGCATCCCCGGGATGATTGGATGTTCAACCAGCTTGCGGATGACCGGGATCATATAAGTATGCGGATTCCCAAACAAGACAGTCAGTATGGAAAAGGATATGAACGTCCGGTATATTTTGTAAGCGGCGAGCCACAACAAAGAGGAAAGTTTATGAATAATACGACCGGCACTTCATCGATAGCAGGAAAATTCTGCAGTGCTTTCTCATTAGGATCTGAAATATTCAGACAATCAGATAAGGTCTATGCATCAGTACTTCATAAAAAATCATTGTCGGCATACTCTTTTGGGTTAAAAAAACCGGGGGCATCTCAGACTGCATCCGTCAAGTCGCCTTACATCTATGCAGAAGATAACTGGACAGACGATATGGAACTGGCTGCCGCTTCACTCGGTTTGATGGTGAAAGATCGGGAATATATAGCCCGGGCGTTCAGACTGGCTAAAGAAGAAAAAATTACTCCCTGGCTTGGAAATGATTCAGCAAAGCACTATCAATGGTACCCTTTTATTAACCTTGGTCATTATGAACTGGCCAAACAATTAAAAGATAAAAGAAGAGATACTATTATTGGTTATTATAAAGAGGGGATCCAACTCGTTTGGAACAAAGCAAAACAAAATGCATTCTACCGGGGCGTTCCTTTTATCTGGTGCAGTAATAATCTTGCCACATCTTTTGCCACGCAATGTTACTGGTATCGGCAGTTGACAAAGGATAAATCATTTGAAGAACTGGAACAGGCAAATTTTGACTGGCTTTTTGGCTGCAATCCCTGGGGCACCAGTATGGTGTACGGATTGCCCTCATGGGGAGATACACCCGTGGATCCGCATTCTTCATTTACCCATATAAAAAACTACCCGATTGACGGCGGTTTGATAGATGGTCCCGTTTATGGAATAACTTTTAAAAATCAATTGGGTATTAAGCTCAATGAGGCTGATGAATATTCAGAATTTCAAAGTGACCTGGCAGTTTACCATGATGATTTTGGCGACTATAGTACCAACGAACCAACCATGGATGGAACAGCCTCACTCATCTATCTCCTGGCTGCGAAGGAGGCGGAAGCTGCCAAGGGAAAAAAATAGTGGCCTCCGCCAAAGGAGGCTTTACAAAAGATCATGGCGCTATCATCCGGGGGGATAGTACCCACAAGAAAATCGCCTTGGTATTTACCGGCGATGAATTTGCAGAGGGAGGGAATATTATTGCGCAAACCCTGAAAAAAGAAAAGGTAAAGGCTTCCTTTTTTCTTACCGGTAATTTTTACCGCAATCCGGTATTTAAAAATATTATCCGGCAGTTGAAAAAAGATGGGCATTATCTCGGTTCTCATTCGGACAAACACCTGTTATATTGTGATTGGGATAAACGGGATAGTCTGCTGGTGAGTAAAGAACAGTTCACCACGGATCTTGAACAGAGCTACCGGGAATTAAATGAATTGGGTATTCGTAAAGCGGATGCAACTTATTTCCTGCCTCCCTATGAATGGTTTAATGATTCCATTACGGCATGGACAAAAGAACTGGGCCTGCAATTAATCAATTTTACGCCGGGTACCAGGAGCCATGCCGACTATACATTTCCCGGGCCATCTAATTATCAAAGCAGTGCCTTTATTTATCAATCCATCATCGACTATGAAAAAAACCATCCTGCCGGACTAAATGGTTTTATTTTATTGTTACATATCGGCACCGATCCGCGGAGAACCGATAAATTCTACAATCGTTTAGCAGGACTGATTGCCTTTTTGAAAGATAAAAACTATACATTTCAAACTGTTAAAGCGTTGTTACATAAATGATTAAAATCAGCTCAGCGTAAGGCCCCGTTAAAAATTTTCAGTTTATATTTGCAGCATGCATTTTGAAAAAATCAATAATAAAGGACAGGCCCGCTTATTTAAAAGCGATTACCTGGAAATGCTGACCAAAACGCATCCATTGGTAATATGGGGCATGTACCTTCCATTGATTTCGTATATGCTTTATTATAGCCATTACGGGCCGGGGTTTTCCTTCTCCCGGATTGCGTTAACATTTATTGGAGGTATTTTTTTCTGGAGTTTTTTTGAGTATATAGCCCATCGTTATATTTTTCACATGATAAGCAACAAACCGTCACTGCAACGTTTTGCTTACACCCTTCACGGCAACCATCATCATTATCCCAGGGACAGGCAACGTTTATTTATGCCGCCTATTCCCAGTGTCATATTAGCGTCAGCTATTTTTGGATTGACCTACCTGGTTATGCGGCAAAATACATTTATGTTTTTTCCTGGATTTATATTAGGATACCTGATGTACGGAACCATGCACTATGCCATTCATGCCTGGAACCCGCCCTTCAAATGGATGAAAGCC
>JAOQAL010000092.1 GCA_025963615.1 Chitinophagaceae bacterium
TAAACAATAGCAAACTGGATACAGGCAAAAAGAGAATTAAGGATAATTTTCCTGTGCCTGGATAAGATCAGCAGCAGAAATCCATAGGTAAGGATCAAGCCAAAAAATACTTCAGTTACATAATTAAATTGAATCTTAACATATAAAGCTGTAAGTATCCCTGCAATAAGGAAAAGGAGTATCCTTAAAAAAGGAAATGAACTCCATTTAATCGTTTCCATCCTGTTAAACTTTAGGAATGATGAGGCAGGAAATCGCGATTATTTGTATTGGGAAAAGGAAAAAGAATTGCCTCTTGGAATAAATTTATTAAAATTAAAAGTAAATGCAATAGGAAGCTGTTTTTTCTAAACTATTGTCGGATTAAATTCTAACCTCAACACATTTAATTCAGTACTTAATTATCAAAATCAGGAAACCATACAGAAACAACTTCCACAATTACAATTACCCGGGAGTTTACTAATTTCTTGCTGCTATCAACAAATTCAAATCCTTGTGTTTCATATTAAATTTCCTTGCAAGGTGAATATTTGTAAGACTTCCTTTGTAGGTATAAACACCTCTTAATAACCATTTGTTACTGAAAATCATTTCATCAATGCTTCCAGCCTCAGCAATTTGAATCAGAATAGGTGTAAGAATATTACTGAGTGCCGTAGTAGCTGTTCTGGCTACCCTTGAAGCAATATTTGGAACACAGTAATGAATTACATCGTATTTCTTATATACCGGATTTTTATGATTGGTCAAATGGCTCGTTTCAAAACATCCTCCCTGGTCAATACTGACGTCAATAATAACCGTATTCGGCTTCATGCTGGCTACCATTTCATCCGTTACAACGCATTTATTCCTGCCTTTTTCTGCCCTCATTGCTCCAATCACTACGTCTGACCTTTTCAAAGCATCTCTTAATGTTACTGTATCAATAGTTGAAGTGTAAACAGTAGAACCTAAAGCGTGTTTTAACCTCCTCAATTTATAGATCTGGTTATCAAAGATCTTGATTTCTGCGCCTAAACCCAGGGCTGTTCTGGCCGCATATTCTGCTACAGTTCCTGCGCCTAAAATCACAACTTTAGTGGGAGGTACACCAGTAATCCCGCCTAAAATAATTCCTTTGCCATTATTTACGCTATTCAAATATTCAGCAGCAATCAACATCACCGTACTTCCGGCAATTTCACTCATTGCCCTAACTACAGGCATCCCACCTACTTTATCTTCTATCAGCTCAAAGGCAATGCCTGTGGCTTTCTTAGCATTTAATGAAGTGATGTATTCAGGACCTAATTTGGCAGTTTGTAAGGCTGAAATAATTGTTTTATTGGGTTTTAAAAAATCTATTTCTTCCTGAGTTGGTGGCTCTACCTTTAAAATAATGTCCGCATCGAACACCTCCTTGGCCGTATAAACAATTTTAGCGCCTGCATCACTGAATTCCTTGTCCGTATACTTGGAAGGGTCTCCCGCTTTTGACTCAACAACTACTTCGTGTCCATTATTCACCAATAAAGCAACAGCTTCCGGCGTAAGGCATATCCGGTTTTCCAGCTCGGTTATCTCCTTAGGTATTCCGATGTATAATGAAGTTCTACCTGATTTTACTTTCAGCAGGGATTCCTGAGGATATAAACTGGCTTTTGAAGCCAATGCCTCGACATCGCTTTTGTATTTACTCATGTTTTGAAAGACGTATTATTCTTTGTGCATTATCTGTTTCCTCAATTGAAACTTTTACATACTCTTCCGGGATCAGATCCCCCAATTTTTCAGGCCATTCTACAAAACAATAATTCCCTGAAAAAAAATACTCTTCATACCCTATGTCTAAAGCTTCCGTTTCATTTTTTATTCTGTAAAAATCAAAATGATAGAAGATCTCCCCTTTTTCATTTGTATATTCATTTACTATCGAATAAGTGGGACTCGTAACATTTTCCTTAACATCCAACAATTTACAAATTTCCTTAATTAGAGTAGTTTTTCCTACTCCCATGGCACCTGTAAACAATAATATTTTTTGATTTCCCGAAAAAAGAATAATATTCTTAGCTGTTTCAGTAAGCTGATCCAGCTGTTTACTTACAAGTTCGATAGTATTTTCAATCTTTTCAGCCATTTTTCGGCGTTAATGAGATAATTGGAATGATCATCTCTTCCAATGATATTCCACCATGCTGAAACGTGTCCTTATAAAAGCTTACATAATAATTATAATTATTGGGATAAGCAAAGAAATAATCCTTAATCGCAAACACATAAGCCGTGGAAACATTGATTTTCGGAAGGAATATCCTTTCAGGTTTTCTCACCGTGTAAGCATCACCTTCATCATAACTTAAATTTTTCCCCTGCTTATACCTTAAATTGGTATTCACAGTTCTGTCGCCAATGATTTTATATGGCCTTCTGGCCCTCACGGTTCCATGGTCGGTAGTGATGATAATTTTTACCTTTTTTTCTGAAATCTTCTTTAGCAAATCCAGTAAAGGCGAATGAAGGAACCAGGAATTGGTTAATGACCTGTA
>JAOQAL010000113.1 GCA_025963615.1 Chitinophagaceae bacterium
GGCCATTGATAGTGGTGCAATTACTACCTCCGGCAATTATCGAAGATTTCTCCAAATGGGGAAAAAGAAAGTAAGCCACCTTATAGATCCTAAATCAGGGTACCCCCTGGACAATACCCTGATCAGCGTGACCATTTATGCCAGAGACGCAGTAACAGCAGATGGTTACGACAACGCAATTATGGCTATGGGTGTTGAAGAGGCGCTCGCCTTTGTTGCAGCAAAAAAGGAAATGGAGGCTTATATTATTTATCACCGTAAAGATGGGAGCGTTGCCGATACACTGAGCAAGGGATTTAGAAAACTGATGATCAACTAATAAAATATTTAAGGAATGAACCAATAATAAACCAATGATATGAACAGAATAGAATTTTTAAAAAATAGTTTTGTAGCGACCGGTGCATTGGTTGCGGGCACTTCCATGAGTTCAAGGGCAGCTGATTCTTCGGCTCCGGAAAATTCAATGGCCGGTAAAACCTTTAACCTGGACTATGCCCCTCACCAGGGGATGTTTGAAAATAATGCGGGAAAAAGTTTTCTTGACCAGATCCAGTACATGTATGACCAGGGTTTCCGATCCATTGAGGACAACGGTTATCTGGCTCGCTCTGCTGAAGAACAGACCAAGATTGGTGACTTGCTGGCGAAACTCGGCATGAGAATGGGAGTATTCGTGGTTGACGGCGGAGACAATTGGAAAGTATCATTAACTACTGGAAAAAAGGAGTTTAAGGACAAGTTTGTTGATACCTGCAAACGCTCTGTTGAAGCAGCGAAGAGGTGTAATGCGAAATGGCTGACAGTGGTTCCAGGGTTTTATGAACGTAATTTGCCTTACGGAAACCAGTTTGCCAATGTGATTGATGCCATGAGGGCAGGAGCAGAGATTTTTGAACCTCATGGATTGGTTATGGTGCTGGAAACACTGAGTGATACACCTGAACTGTTTTTACAGCAGACCCATGAAACCTACGCGGTTTGTAAGGCGGTGCAAAGTCCTTCCTGCAAGATTCTCTATGACATTTACCATATGCAAAAGACAGAAGGTCAGCTTATCGTAAATATGGACAGGTGCTGGGATGAAATCGCTTACATCCAAATAGGCGATAATCCGGGAAGAAAAGAACCTACCACAGGAGAGATTAATTATAAGAACCTTTTCAAACACATTCATGGAAAAGGTTATAAAGGCGTCATGGGAATGGAGCATGGCAACTCATTGAAAGGGAAAGAAGGAGAACTGCGTGTGATTCAGGCATACCGTGAAACGGATAATTTTCTTTCGTAATTGCTCTTTGCGGGGAATCCTAAACAAGGATAGCTGCGCAGAAATATATTACAAGATTTAAAACAGACGGAGCTGAGCTTGAGGGACTTTAAACAGACTTGAGTCCAGCTCCGTTCTTTTTTCATTCAAATGGTTCAGGCGGCAATGGAGTCTAAAGGTGTCCCTGATCATTTGGGCGATGTTGCCGTCCCCCCTCATACGGTCGCCAAACCTGCTGTCATTGACATGACCACCGTGGCAGGACTGAATCATGTGCCATACTTTTTCAAAGCGGTCGGGATAATTTTTTCGCAGCCAGTCTTCGAATATTCCGCCGATAGCTCCATTCAATCTTACTATTGTATACCCGGCGGCTTTCGCTCCGCAATTTGCGATTGTTTTTAAGATCACCGGGATTTCATGATCGCTTAAACCAGGTACCAGGGGGGCTACCATAACACCCATTGGGATGCCAGCCTTGCTGAGCTCCTCAACAATCTTCAAACGTTGTTTGGCGGTCGTGGTTCTGGGCTCCATCTTCTGCCGCAACTTTTCATTGAGACTATTGATAGACACATAGACCATACAAAGATTTAATTTTGCCATTTCGGTCAGGATATCACTATCCCTGAGTATCAATGCATTTTTGGTAATCATACCAATTGGCTGTTTATACTCAAGCGCAATCTCCAGCAATTGTCTGGTGATCCTGAATTTCCTTTCAGCAGGCTGATAACAATCTGTATTTCCCGAAAGGGATATAGTAGAAGCATCCCAGGATTTTTTTTCCAGGAACTTTTTAAAGAGTGCCGGGGCATCGGTTTTTACAATGATCTTGCGTTCGAAATCAAGACCTGCACTAAATCCCCAGTATTCATGCGCATTTCTGGCATAACAATAGGTGCAGCCATGCTCACATCCCTGATACGGATTTAGTGAATAGGCCATCCCTACGTCAGGACTATCTACCTTATTGACGATCGATTTGGACTTTCCGAATATAAAAGAAGTTTTATGGTCTTCTTCTTCCCATTCATCTATCCCTTCATCGTGTTCTTTTACATAATCATTTTTTTCAAACCGGTTATGCGGATTGAACTGGGCACCTCTCCCTTTGAAATAGCTGTCCGATTTATCATTGTCTAAATTCATTAGCTAAAATTACTAATATTATTAGTATTACAACTAAGTGTTGATAAAATATTGAACCTGAAATACAGGCTTTTATATTAATTCTTTTTATGTATTTTTATCATA
>JAOQAL010000115.1 GCA_025963615.1 Chitinophagaceae bacterium
ATCATATTATATACAAAACGACTGATCTCTGTGGATCCGGAAGGATCAAAATAATAATTGGGTTGTGATTGGTCCGATGTAATGCGGAAGAATCCATAATCCGCATCCACATTCAATTCATGCCCGGCTGTGTCCGCAAAGCGGTAATTAAGATTGAAGTTGGTATTGTCCCGGCCTGATGTAGTCTTATTATCGGCAATAAGAATGCGGTCTGTTTTCCCTGCAGGTATATAACTGATGGGTGTTCTGCTTTTATTAGCGAAATTGAAATCCGCGATATTGCCGTTTACGACCAGCCCAAGCGTGTTATACTTGTTTAAAAAGTAATCAAACCCGGCTTTATAGCCATGGCTCTGATTTTTAAATTTAATTACTGACCGTTGATCAAACAAGGTATCTAACACTTCACGATGCAGGTTCATATTACTTTCATTCAAATTATTTGTATACGTATAATTTCCAAAAAGATTTATATTTTTATTCCGGTGGTTCAAAGAAAATCCCCCATTGTATTTTGGATAAACGCCAATCCCGTAACCTGCATTGACGGAACCATTGGTGCCAAAATTTTTATTTTTCTTCAGCCGGATATTAATAATGCCAGCATTCCCGGCTGCATCATACTTAGCAGAAGGATTGGCAATAATTTCTATCGCCTCAATCTGTGAAGACTGAAGTGTTTTAAGGAAATCAGAAAGGTCTTTGCCTGATAAAGGGGTAGGGCGTCCATCAACATATACCTGCACCCCATTTTTACCGGCAAGGCTCAGGTTGTCATCTTTATCCACCATGACCCCGGGGGATTTTCTCAAAAGCTCTAAAGCATCATTACCCACTGAATTAATGGTTCCTTCGACATTTAAAATTGTTTTGTCTGCCTTTACTTCTACCATGGGCCTTTTTGAAGTAACTACGACCTCTTTCATATCGCCCGTTATTTTATTTACCTGTAATGCTGGAATATTCATTTCGCCTGATCCGGAAAACTCAAAGGGTACAGAATAAACCGGTGAATACCCGATGTGTGACATACTGACCAGATATTGCCCCGCTTTAATTCCTTTAAAAGTATAGGAGCCGTTACTGTTGCTTGCTTCCAGTTTAACTATAGAGGAGTCTTTTGCATTTAGTAATGAAACAGTAGAATTTGATAACGCTTTTCCCTGCTGATCTTTTACATGGCCGGTAACCTGCTGCGCAAATGCTGACACAATCCAAAAAAGGCTGGCAGACAATATGGTAATCTTTCTCATAAAAACTGGTTTTGATTATTTGTCGACAAAACTATCGGCATATTACAAACCGGAAAATGGGTTTCCGGTAAACTGCTTTTTTTGCCGTATGAGTGGCGGAATAAGCCGACATAATTCAAAAAACTTTTTCACCGGCGAACTTTATCCGTTGCTTTTAATAATATTTGCAAATAAAAAATTTACTATGAGTTTTCCCGCCAATCTCCGTTATACTAAAGATCATGAATGGATCAAAGCAGAAGGTGATACTGCTACTATTGGAATTACAGATTTTGCCCAAAAAGAATTAGGCGACATTGTTTACATAGAAGTAGAGCTCATTGGAAAAGAGTTGGAAGCAGGTGCCGTTTTTGGAACGGTGGAAGCAGTAAAAACTGTTTCCGATCTCTTCCTGCCGGTTAGAGGTACTATTACAGAACTGAATCCCGCATTGGCCAATGCCCCTGAACTCGTGAACAATGACCCATACGGAGAAGGCTGGATGATTAAAATGACAGTAAAGAATCCAGGCGATATTGAAAAGTTGCTGGATGCCGCTGCCTATGAAGCCATCGTAGGCTGAAAATTATCTCCCGGAACAATTATTCCGTAAATGAAGCTAAATGTGGAGAAGACATTTAGTTGTATCTTAATCATCCATTGATTTCTAAATTTACATACGGTGAAGCTGAGCTGGTAACCCAATTACAGCACCGTAATAACCAGGCGTTTACCTACCTGTATGACAATTATTCCAAGGCCTTGTACGGGGTTATAAGCCAGATTGTACCGGATAGGGAATCGGCTGATGATATATTACAGGAAGTATTCATAAATATTTGGCGAAAGATTGAAACTTATGATATTTCAAAAGGCCGCTTATTTACCTGGATGCTGAATATTGCCCGGAATGCGGCCATTGATAAAATCAGGTCAAAATCTTACCGGAATGAGTTAAAAAACCAGGCTTTGCCAGATGACGTAAGTATGCTTGGTGACCAATTTGTAAAGAGTAAGGCTGACGAAACCGGCTTAAAAAAAGTACTGGGGAAACTTAAGAAGGAACAAAGGGAATTGATTGAGTTATCCTATTTCCAAGGTTTTACACAGGAAGAAATATCAAAAGGATTAAATATACCATTGGGAACAGTAAAGACAAGGATGCGGAGTGCCTTATTACAATTGAGATCAATGATTGAACAATAGTGAATATAAAAGAATATATATCGAGTGGAATAGTACAGAGCTACGTAATGGGTTTGGCTTCAAAGGAAGAACAGGCAGAGTTTGAACAGCTTTGCCTGGAATACCCGGAACTGGTTGCTGCACGCAATATCTTTGAATTGTCACTGGAAAAACGGGCATTTGAAGATACCCCGCATCCACCTGCTTTTCTGAAAGAACAATTTATAAATTATATTAACCAGAATACTACCACCAATCAATCAAAAGTCATACAGATGGAACCGGCTATTCCCCTTGCGCAAAGCGGATCCGGTCTTAGGTGGTTGGCTGTAGCTTCAGTTATTTTTTTACTGGTATCCAGCTGGCTGGCTTACCGGTTTTATAATGAAACGATTACATTGAAAGCTGAACTTCAGCATACGAAAGAAGCCCAGGCGAATCTTGGTACCCGTTTAAAAATACTGGAAGATTATGAAAAAATGGTTATCAATCCGAATGTGGCCGTTGTTAACCTAACCCCGATGCCCGAAAAGTCGCCGGCTTCTGCCAATATTTATTGGGACTCCACTACATCGAATGTTTATTTGATCATTAAAAATATGCCCAAACTTCCTTCTGATAAACAGTACCAGTTGTGGGCGCTTATTGACGGCAAACCAAAAGATCTTGGCCTATTCGACATCAAAGACGACCATAAGGTAATGCTTAAGATGACCGATACGCGAAAAGCTGAGGCGTTTGCGATTACTGTCGAAAAAAGAGGAAATACCAGTGGACCTGATATGGACCAATTACAGATGATGGGAAAGACTCAATTATAACTCAATGCTCCTTTAACAATCTGATTTTGAAAATTCTTTGCAAATCATAATAAAGCTATAGGAGTGATCTGCTTTCAGAGCTAGTTCACAGCAGCTTCTTTATAAAGGCTCCTTTTTTTACACTATAATTGCATCAAAATTTAAGATTTGAAAAGAATTAGTCTTTTACCCTTCGCCATAATATGGTTCATTGTGCTCACCGTTCTCCTTACCCTGCCCGGATCGGCATTTCCCAAAGAAAGCTGGCTGGATAAAATACCCCTTTTTGATAAAATGGTGCATGTTGGCCTTTTTGGAGCACTTACCCTTCTTTGGAGCGGAGCTTTATCCAAAATAAAAAAAATTTCTATCTCCATGCAGCAATTATTTGTTTTAATTGCTCTTGGTAGTAGTGTATATGGGATTATAATGGAATATGTTCAAAAGTATTTTATTCCCAACCGCTCTTTCGATATAGTAGATATTCTGGCGGATACTATTGGCAGTATAGCAGGTCTGTTTTTTGCAACCAAAGTCTATTTAAAAAGATAGACCCCTGTGGAAACAGGGGTCGCAACCAAAACTAACTGCTTATGAGAAAATTGACTGCTTTGTGTAATTAAGAACTAATATATTAGAACGCAAAATTACTGCCAATAGTATAACACCTGCTGTTAACAATTGTCTAAAACAAAATCTCCTATTACATCAGACGACAGGTGTTCAAAGAATCTTGTGCAACTATCAGAATATTATTCAAATCGCTTGCCAAAAGATTTATTTAAAGAACTAAATTCTTATACAAAGTTATAGGAAACGTTTTATTTCCCTGCAAATAAATACTTTAGATCTTGTTAAACTCGCCCAGCCGTAGCATGTTATTTCTTCTCCAAATGCGGACATTATTTCAGCCAGTTATTAAAAACGTGGCATAATATCTACGTTCACCAAATAACTTTCCAGCTGACACTTATTTAGAAAATCAAAATGGTCTCTTTATAACCGGTACAAACACAGGGGTTTCCATAGGGGAATATGCTTAGTCTATTTTGTTCTGGAAATGCGACTGTCAAAATAATCAAAAGCTGTAGTCAGCAGCTTCTGGAAAATTAGAGAAGAAAATCACCTATTAAATTGCGGATAGCTGCAGATTGAGCCTTTGTTCCTGGTTAATGGTTTGATGCCGGTGTTTGATTGGCTGATCATATTTGTTGTCGTTCCGGTAATCAATCTGTTCGGAATTTGTTTCCGGCAACCGAACGCATCCTAATGAAAGTTTTTAGACTTGGCTCGCCATCTTTTCCGAATTTTCGGCAAACTGTAACGCGTCAATAAATTCCTGAATATTACCATTCAGTACATCATCCAGGTTATAAACAGTCAATCCGATCCGGTGATCTGTAACGCGGCCTTGTGGAAAATTATAGGTTCTTATTTTAGCGCTTCGGTCACCCGTACTAACCAGACTTTTTCTATGTCTTGAAATTTCTTCTTCCTGTTTCCGCACCTGTTCTTCATACAGCTTTGTCCGCATCATTTGCATTGCTTTTTCCCGGTTGCCTAACTGCGAACGTTCTGTTTGGCATACTATCACAGTGCCAGTTGGTATATGCGTCAGCATGACTTTAGTCTCTACCTTATTTACATTCTGACCACCAGCGCCGCCACTACGGGATGTTTCCATCTTTACGTCGGCGGGGTTCAGTTCAAAATCCACTTCTTCTGCTTCTGGCATTACCGCTACGGTAGTAGCTGATGTATGCACCCTGCCTGAACCTTCGGTATCGGGAACCCGTTGTACCCGATGAACACCGCTCTCAAACTTTAAAGTGCCATATACGTCCTCCCCTGTGACTTCCAGTTGTACTTCCTTATAGCCCCCTACAGTTCCTTCATTCTCACTTAATATCGCTGTTTTCCAGCCTTTTCTTTCACAATAGCGGATATACATTCTTAAAAGATCTCCTGCAAACAGACTGGCTTCGTCGCCACCTGTGCCGGCACGCACTTCAATAATCGCATTCTTTTCATCTTGTGGGTCCTTGGGTATCAACAACTGGCGTATATATGTTTCCAATTTCGCCTTTTTTTCTTCGAGCACCGGGGCTTCAAGCTTCGCTAATTCCCTCAATTCCTCGTCATCGCCCCGTAATGCTTCCCTGCTGAATTCAATATCGTCCAATACCTTTTTATATTCATTATGCGCAATCACTATCTTTTCAAGGCTTCGGTACTCCTTGCTTGTAGCAGTAAATTTTTTATTATCGTTTACAATTGCCGGGTTGGTTAATGCCACGCCCAACTGTTCAAACCTTGCTTTTAAAGCTTCTAATCTATCTAACATCTGTAAATCCCCGTTTTTTCAGGAAAAGGAAAATTTTGTGTATAAATTCGGGCAGCAAAGTTAATAGAATAATCGCATGAGCTATCGCAAATTCAACGCAGACAATCTTTTTGATGGTTACCGTTTCCGGGGTGAAGGACAGGTCTTAATAACAGATAAAACTGGCAAAATATCCGGTATTGTGCCGGTTGCGGAAGCAGGGGACGGTGTCGAAAAACTGGAGGGAATACTTTCCCCGGGTTTTGTCAATTGCCATTGTCACCTGGAACTAAGCCATTTAAAAAATGTAATTCCACCGCATACCGGACTCATTGAATTTCTTTGTTCTGTTGTTACCAAAAGAGATTTTGATCCCACCGCCATAAAACAGGAGATAGAAAAGGCAGAAAAGGAAATGTATCAAAATGGCATTGTAGCCGTCGGTGATATTGGTAATACGGCAGACACCGCCGGGGTGAAATCAACAAGCGAAATCCGGTGGCAGAATTTTGTAGAAGTTCTTGGATTCACCGATGAAAAAGCAGAAGAAAATATTAATCACTATAAGACCGTACTTACGGAATTTCAAAACACCTGGCAGTCCGTTCCAGACGACCGTCGGGGTCCTATTCAACGCTCAACGCTGGTACCTCACGCACCATACAGCATAAGCCCTAAAACTTTTGAACTGATCAATGACGAAACAGAAGGAGCGATTATCTCCATTCACAACCAGGAGCATCCTGCAGAAGATGTATTATACAAGACAGGCGGCGGCGGATATTTAAAGCTTTTTAAGATTTTTGGTATTGACCAATCGCCATTCCCGGTTACCAAAAAAAGCAGCCTTCAATCCTACCTGCCACATTTTACAAAGGGACAAACCGTTTTTCTTATCCATAATACTTTTATGCCCGAAGAAGATATTGTTTTTGCCAATCAATATGCAGCTGAAAATGGATTAAAGCTTGTTTATTGTTTATGCGCCAATGCCAATTTATATATTGAGAACAAGCTGCCAGCCATAGAAAATTTTATTGCCCATGATTGCCATATCGTTCTGGGAACGGATAGTTACAGCAGCAACTGGCAGTTGAGCATTGCAAAGGAAATACAGTCAATTCATCAATACTTCCCGCAAATTCAACTTGAAAACATTTTACAATGGTCCACCATACAGGGAGCCCGCGCGTTGCAATGGGATGATGAACTGGGAAGCTTTGAAAAAGGCAAAACACCTGGAATCGTATTGATCCAGCCCGATTTTTCTAATTCAAAAAGATTACTGTAAATATCTTTTTTCAAACAGGCTGCTCAACTGAAAATTGCACTTAAGACCGGCAAACTCCGAAGATTCCCGAAATCCTGTATGTGTAAGGAATAATATCTTTCATAAGCATACAATAAGCTTTTTCTGAATTCATGATTCAGCCTTGTATCCTCAAGTTCTTCCGGTTGCATAACTTTTAAAATATGCGAGGTTACCCGGGCTTCTTTGTCTTCAATGAAATACGGATGATGAGGTTTTTCATTAACAAAACTTCCCTCTTGTAAATCAAGGATTGTTTTAGTATCGGAATAATTATCGGTCATCCTGAAGCCCAGGAAAACAGTTAAATGCAATGCAAAAAAAAGAGGAAAATTAGCCGCGGTATTTTCAGTGCTTTTGTCAAGATGCATGAAAATATCTTCGGTGAATTGAAATAATTCCGGATTTGCCTCAGGCTGTTTTAAACATTTTGTTAATAGTTCAATCAGAAACAGAGCTATCGCATTCTTTTTTACGTCCGATAAAATGTGTGAATATAAAAAGCCCCACCTGAACTCCCTGATCCGCTGCAGGTTTTTAAGTTCGTTGTGATAAACAACCATATCCAGGATAGCAGCAGGCTGAAAAAGACTGGCCTTGCCACTGCCTTTTTTTGTCGATTTTCTTACTCCATTTACAAGGTAAGTCTGGACTCCAAACAACTCGGTAAAAATAGTAACAATGACGCTTGTTTCACCATACTTTACTGTTCTCAGCACGATGCCTTTTGTTTTATATAATTTATCTGGCATTTAAATTGGCTATCATCATTTTAAATAGTTTCTGCCCATCAAAAGTATCACAAACACATAGAAGCCGTTTTGGATTTTATTATGTTTCTTTGCCCTTTTGGGCCATACATAACAAAATGATGTCAAATGTGGAAAAATCTAGGTCAGTTTATTCTTAAGTTTCGCATACCGCTTCTCCTGATCGTATTGGCTTTAACTGGTTTTATGGGCTATCATGCCAGCAAAACGGAGCTTAGCTATGAATTCGCGCGGGCTATTCCCATAGATAATCCCAAGTACAAGGATTACCAGGAATTTAAAAAGAAATTCGGGGAAGACGGAAATCTCCTTGTCATCGGTCTGCAAACGCAGGATTTATTCAAAGCGAACATCTTCAATGATTATATCAACTTGCAACGTAACCTGAAGAAAACTCCGTTTGTTGAGGACATTATCAGCATCCCTACCGCGGTGAATATTGTTAAAGCGCCGGAAACAGAAAAATTAAAAGCACAACCTATTTTTCCTGATACAACACTTACCCAGTCAGAAATTGACAGTTGCAAAAATTTATTCTTCACACTTCCTTTTTACCGGGGACTGCTTTACAACCTGCAGACCAGTTCATGGCTGATGGGTGTACGCATCAATAAAGAAGTGATGAGCAGCAAAAAAAGAAATGCGGTGGTTGAAAATGTGGTGACCCTTGCCAATGACTTCGGTAAGAAAAATAATCTTGAAGTTTATCTCAGTGGATTACCCTTGGCCCGAACTGTAATGACAACAAGGATTGCCAATGAAATGCGTTGGTTTTTGCTGGCTTCTGTTATTTTGTCTGCCATCATATTGTTCGGCTTTTTCCGATCTTTCTCTTCCATGCTTTTATCGCTGGGAGTTGTAGTGATCGGCGTATTATGGAGCCTGGGCACCATGCATCTTTTTGGTTATAAAATTACCATACTGGCTGCCCTGATACCGCCCCTGGTGGTCGTAATAGGAATACCAAACTGTATTTATTTTTTGAATAAATATCACACGGCATACAATGATACAGGAGATAAAAAAAATGCGCTGGTAACGATGATATCCCGCATGGGAATTGTGACACTTTTCTGTAATCTTACTGCTGGTATCGGCTTCGCCGTATTTGGGTTAACAAAAAGCCAGATACTGAAAGAATTTGGAGTTGTTGCCGGTATAAATATTATTGCTTTATTTTTTATTTCGCTGATACTGATTCCAGTAACGCTTTCATTTTTACCTGTACCTAAATCAAAACATACAAAATACCTGGATAGCCCACGCATAAACCGGTGGCTTAATCGTCTTGAAACATGGTCATTAAATCACCAGAAGTTTATTTACCTGTTTACCAGTTTAATTGTTGCAGTATCTGTCGTGGGTATTTTCCGTTTGCATAGCGTGGGATATATTGTGGATGATCTTCCCAAAACAGATAAACTGTATACCGATCTTAAATTTTTCGAAAAAAATTTTAAAGGTGTGATGCCATTGGAAATTCTTGTGGATACGAAAAAAAGATACGGTGTTACAAGAAATTTCAATACGCTGGTTAAAATAGATTCCTTGTCACAGTATGTTGGATCCATGCCGGATATTGCCCGGCCTTTGAGTATTACAGAAGGATTGAAATTTGCCAAGCAGGCTTTTTTTGACGGCGATAGCAATAATTATTCGATGCCTTCCCCCTACGATCTGCCGGCACTGGCACAGTATCTTAGTTTCCGGAGCGATTCATCAAACACGAAAAATTCATTTACCAAACTGGTCTCGTCGTTCATGGATAGCGCCCGGCAACAAGCCCGTATTAGTGTTAATATGGCCGATGTTGGCAGTAAAAGGTTGCCCCTGATCCTCGATAGTATTCAGCGCCGGGTCGATCAATTATTTGATACCGCTGATTACAAAGTACAATTAACCGGAACGAGCGTTACGTTCCTGGAAGGCAGTACCTATATTGTTGATGGACTGAAACAGAGCATTCTCTGGGCTTTTTTGCTGATTGCATTGTGTATGCTTTATCTTTTCCGTTCGTTCCGTATTCTCATCTGTTCATTGATTCCCAATCTTATTCCACTTGTTATAACAGCCGGAGTCATGGGATGGGTAGGTGTTCCATTGAAACCTTCTACGGTATTAGTCTTCAGCGTAGCACTGGGTATTGCCATCGATGTTACGATCCGTTTCCTCATAAATTATAAACAGGATCTGCCAAACTATGATTTCAATCCCCGCGAAACGGTAATAGCAACGATTCATAGCACCGGTATCAGTATCATTTATACCTCGATGGTTTTAATTGCAGGGTTTGTAATTTTTTGCTTCAGTGGTTTTGGTGGAACTAAAGCCCTCGGATGGCTTACTTCCCTAACGCTTGTTTCAGCCACACTAACCAACCTCGTGCTTTTACCCGCCCTTCTGATAGACGTAGCAAAAAGCAAAAAAAATGTCCGGTAAACGTTTTTTGTTATTTTTAGGAGGAGCTTACTCCTAAATCAGGGCTAAATATGAAATAGACTGCTTTAACCTGCCTTTTATTTATTAGTATCACAATACATAGCCAGGATAAACTTATCTATCATATTATCCGCACGGATCAACAGGGCATTATCGTTCCCTGGTATCAGGATGATTTAGGCACATCGTATGATCACATCATTAATCTTGTATGGAATTTCTGGGATACCATGCGTCTTGATATCAACAGCCTTCCCTATTATATGAATCACCAGGTATGGAAACCCGGTTATAATGATGCCAGGGGGCTGGGTGGCGATCAGTTGCAGATGGCCCTGTCTTCGTGGCAATTACTTTATGCTTATTCTGGCAATGAACGGGTAAAACAGAATATGAAGTTTATGGCCGATTATTATCTCACCCATTCACTTGCTCCGGCCAGTTGTCAATGGCCCGATCTTCCTTTTCCCTATAATACACTTATTTATTCCGGCATTTACGACGGGGACATGGTCATAGGACCCGGTTATCTTCAGCCGGATAAAGCGGGTTCGCTGGGCCTGGAATTGGTACACCTTTATAAAATGAGCAGCAAGGATTTTTATCTTCAATCAACAGCCGGAAGATATCTTGATGCCGCAATTAAAATTGCGCATACATTAATCAGTCATTTAAAACCGGGTGACGGGAATCATTCACCGCTGCCTTTTAAAGTAAATGCTTACAACGGTGAAACAGGAAAACTTAAAAATAATAACACTAACGGAGCAGTCGTTGGCGAGGCTTCTTATACCTCAAACTGGTGCCCCACGATGGAGTTATTCCTGGCATTGCAGACTCTGGATAAAAAAAATACAGTAGCTTATAAAAACGCATTTACCATTTTACTGAACTGGATGAAAAAATACCCTTTACAGAATAACCGCTGGGGAATGTTCTTTGAAGATGTACAAGGTTGGAGCGATACACAGATTAATGCAACAACGTTCGCTTGGTTTATACTGCAACACAGAGAATATTTTCCTGATTGGCAGAAACAGGTGGCTGGCATTTTTAACTGGGTTTATAAAATACTTGGAAATAAAAGTTGGGAAAAATATGGCGTAACGGTGGTGAATGAACAAACTGTTTATCAAACTCCGGCACAGAGCCATACTTCAAGACAAGCAGCCACAGAGCTTTGGTATTGTGCTCTTTCACACGATACGGCAAGAAAAGCAAATGCCATCCGCCAACTTTCGTGGGCGACTTATATGGTTGATACCGATGGAAAGAACCGTTTTCCCCAGGATGAAAACTGGCTTACGGATGGTTATGGAGATTATGTGCGCCACTACCTGCGCGCCATGGCTGCTTACCCGCAACTGGCGCCAGTATCTGATCATATTTTAAGCAGTACATCGGTAATTCAACAGGCTGACTATAAGGGCCAGGCCAATAAATTCCTGGTGCCTTATGTAAATGTGAATGATATCAGCAAAGTAAGAATCTTCTACAGGGCATATGACAGCACAGGTATTGAAACCATCAGGATGGAACAGAAGCCAACCGTTGTTCTATTAAACAGCCAGGTTATACATGAAATAAATAATAGCCAGGAACAAGGTTATCAATGGATGCCTTTAAAGACAGGAGGTTATTTACATATTCACCGCCTGCAAGGAACCGAAGTAACTATTTTGGACTAATGGGTTAAATTTCAGTGTAATTATTTCAGCACTTCCTGCAGTTTTTGTTCAAGCACCATACCCCGCAAACCTTCAGCAATTACTTTACCGTCAGGGTCAATTAATACATTATATGGAATTCCGTCAAATCCATACAATGGCACTACAGCACTCTCCCAGAATTTCAGATCGCTTACATGAGTCCAACTGAGGCCATCTTTTTTAATAGCCGCCATCCACGCATCTTTTTTTTGATCGAGCGAGACACCTAACACCGTGAAGTTCTTATTCTTGAATTTATTGTAAGCTACTACTACATTCGGATTTTCTCCACGGCAGGGACCGCACCAACTGGCCCAGAAATCAACCAACACAAATTTTCCCCGGTACGAACTCAGTTTAACTTCATTGCCATTCACATCTGGCAATGCAAAATCAGGAGCAGTCTTGCCTACCCATTTGGTGGCTGGTGTGGTTGGCTGCTGGTTTTGTTTTGCAAGCTGATCATCAAAATCTCTTTTCGCAAGTGCTACACCTTTGTGTTCAGGAAACTTTTTTAAAATTCCATTTAACAGGCTGTCATACTCTCCAACATCAAATAAACGGCCGTAAGTCCCAAGAGTAAATACCGATACCACCGGGCTCTTTGAATTTGTTACAAATTGCTCAACATAACTCCTGAAATTTTCCAGTACCGTACGGCCCCTGGTATTAATATCCGCGATCAGGCTATCTGGCGCTTTCGCCTGTACAAGGCTATCCATCTCCTTTCCAAGGACATTGACCTGCATCCATTTTTCATTGCCTGTTTTTAAGAAGCCCTTTAAAGAGGTTGTAGCAGGCGAACCTTCCACTTTTAGCGGATCATTGGTATTATTAAAATCCGCATTTACTGTAATTTTTGGGGCATCATTTACCACCGGCAAAAAAGGATAAATATCGTTTTCCAGGAACAGGCTGTATAATGTTTCTTCCTTAGAAGCCGCTTTCAATTTAAATGAACCGTCTTTTCCGAGTATGGCAGAATCCAGCACATTTCTCTGACCAGAACCGAGCGGTGTTTCTTCCAGGTAAATCTTTTTGGCGCTATTGTTTTTCACTACACCACTCACTTCAAAATATTTTTCCGAATCGCCTTTGCAGGAAGCCAGTTCCACGAGTGCTGTTATAAATACCAGAAAACGAAGCATATACTTATTATTTTACTATGAATTTAATTTTTCGGTCAACAGGTCATTGGTCAATTTAGGATCCGCCTTGCCTTTTGAAAGCTTCATCACTTCCCCGACAAATAGCCCCATCAGCCCTTTTTTACCTTTTCTATATTCATTTACTTTATCCGCATATTTCAAAATCACCTGGTCAATAATGGGTTCAATCGCCGACACATTGCTTTCTTGTAAAAGATTGAGCTGGGTGGCTAATTGCAATGGCTCATTAGCAGGTTCTTTTATTAACGAATTAAAAAGCCTTACCGATGCAGCGCTAAAACTTATTTTTCCACTATTAACTAATTTGATAACAGCGGCTATTTTTTCAGCAGCAACCGGGAAATCTTCGATGGATTTGTTATTGTCATTCAACCATGATTTTAAGGGCCCTGACATCCAGTTAACGGCCGCTTTATAATCAGAGGTTGCTGTAATGATTTGTTCGAAATAATCTGAAAATGCTTTTTCCTCCGTTAAAACCAAAGCATCGTATTCAGAAAGCCTGTATTCTGCCATGTATTTTTTAATCCGTTCTTCGTGCAATACCGGAATTTCTCTTCTTATTTTTTCAATAAACTCATCCTGCAATTGAAAAGGAGTAAGATCAGGTTCTGCAAAATAACGGTAATCATCCGCATCTTCTTTATCCCGGATTGCTATGGTTGTGTTCTTATTAGTGTCAAAGATTCTTGTTTGTTGTATAATGGTTTCCCCCTGCTCCAGTAAATCTATCAATCTTACTGATTCTGTTTCCACCGCCCTTTTTGCGTTACGGATCGAATTGAGGTTTTTAATTTCCACTTTGGTTCCCAGTTTCCTATCGCTTTTTTTCCTTACAGAAATATTTACGTCACAGCGAAGACTTCCTTCTTCCATATTTCCATCGCATACTCCAAGATAACGTACCAGTTTGCGGACTTCCGACAAATAGCTGTATACTTCGTCCGCACTTCGCAAATCTGGTTCCGTTACGATTTCAATCAGGGGCGTACCGGCGCGGT
>JAOQAL010000168.1 GCA_025963615.1 Chitinophagaceae bacterium
ATTCCACCGACACAGACATACAGATAGGATCACCTGGTCTCTTAACGCACAAACAGGTTATATGAAACATCCTGCTTTATAACCAGGAATTTCAGAGGATTAACTTGATTTTATAAAGGCGAAGGAGTTTCCATGTATTGGTGCAAAAGCCGCATTGGGTAAAGACCAGATCCGCATATTCATAGCGGACCACATAGCCTGCCCAAAGGATGATCACGGCATCTTAAAATTCTTATATGCCTTTGTGGACGAGTACCGGCAGTCAAGTGATTTGTATTACAGTGCTGTAGTAATTTTCAAAGCTCCCGTTGACCTGGATGAAGATAAATTTGAGACCATGTTTTGGTCCAGGCTTCAGGCCATCTCGGATCTCGATTCAAGGGAATATCCTTACGATCAACGTGTGAAACATGATCCGGCAGCTGTCGACTTTAGTTTCAGTCTGAAGGAGGAGGCATTTTATCTTATTGGATTGCATCCCGGCAGCAGCCGCCCGGGCCGGAGGTTCAGCCATCCCGCCATCGTTTTTAATCCGCATAGCCAGTTTGACCGGCTGCGGGAAATGAATAAATATGAAACAATGAAACAGTTTATCAGGAATCGCGATATCCGGTACTCAGGCTCTGTCAACCCGATGCTGGCAGACTTCGGTGAAACTTCCGAGGCCATACAATATACCGGTCGCCAATATGATCAGGATTGGAAATGCCCTTTTATCTCACAACATGGAAATTGAGCACATTATTCCACCGCGCAGCGGCGTGGCCTTCACGCTGAAAAAGGGTGAACGCCTTTTGGTAAAAGACATTGAGGGAGAGCAGGTTTGCGACTTTATATGCTACAACTTCCATGACAGGTCAGAATATCTGTCATCAGGCAGGACAATTGATTATGCCGATACGATCTTCCTGACCAAGGGTCATCCCTTCTACTCCAATAGAAGCAATATCATGTTTCGGATGATAGAGGATACCGTTGGGCGTCATGATTTTCTGCTGACCCCATGCAGTGCCGATACGTTCCGCATTATCTACGGCCACACACAACCTCACCGGGGATGTTTTGGGAACCTGGTTGAAGCATTGGAGCCCTATCATATCCAAAGTGATAACATACCGGTCTGCTTCAATATTTTTATGAACGTAGCTGTTGACGGTGATACTGGAAAGATAGACGTGTTACCGCCTAAAAGTCACGCTGGTGATTTTGTTGTATTACAGGCTGAGATGGATCTCGTCATCGGCATGACCGCCTGCTCCGCTGAGAAGTCCAATAATTTCGCCTTTAAGCCCATTGGCTATACCATCTTAAACGAGACTTCTGCAGAATGAATTCTTTCTTCAAGCACTTGCAGGATGCGGGGATAATGGTGTTTGTTGTGGCCGCAGGTATTAGCTTTATTGGCTCCTTGCCGCCAGGCACCACCAATGTGCTTGCCATTCAACTTGCAGCCAAGGAAGGCAAGTTGACAGCGGGATTTTTTGCACTCGGTTGCCTCCTTGCAGAAAGTCTTTATGTGGCCTTGAGCCTTTACGTCATGATCAGGCTGCTGCGTTATGAAAGGCTGATCAAGTCCTTACAATGGATATCTTTAGTTGTTCTCCTGGGTTTGGCCCTTGTGTCGATAATGGCTACAGTAAATGATAGCGCAAGCAAAGTGATGGAAGTTATATCGGGACACTCCCCTTTTGTTTTTGGATTCATGCTTATGATCATTAATCCGGTGCAAGTGCCCTTTTGGTTAGGATGGAACGCGATTTTGTTAGAAAGAAAAATGCTTCAACTCAGGTGGTCACATTATATCTTTTATACCGTTGGCGCTGGTGCAGGCTCTTTGCTGGCGAGCATCATGTTTATTTGGGCAGGCGACTGGGTGTTTTCATTTGTCACACAACAATATTTCCATTATATCATTGCAATTGTTTTTCTGATCACAGCTTTGCTGCAGTTGCTGGTGATTATCAGGAATGCCTCTAATCGCAGATCAGTTCGAAGCTACGATCATTCTTTTTTGAATGCGGAGCGTCGTTGAATGGTGCTGTAGAAGCATCATGCCTTGCTATCTGTTAGAGACCAACAGAAGCACAGGTGAAATTAGGCTGGCAGATCAGTTCTGACTTTGTGTAATATGGATCACATTCCTGAGATGCTGCACAATGGTTCAGGAAACAGAGGCAGTCCGAAATCATTAGATTTTATTTCACCTATGTCGTCAATTGACCAATAACCTAAGTACGCATCTATAGGACCAGGTAGCGCATGGTTTTTGCTCGAAATCAAAGGAATAAACTGGATAACAATTTCAAATCTTCCAAAATTCGGTTCGAATTCTGTCTAGTTAAGTTCACAAGTATTTGAATGCCACCGCCAAGGTGGCTTTTTTATGATGAAGATGTAGCGAAAGTTCACTTTCGTAAACACATACAACAATGTCTCCAGATTTGAATTGCAATTCTTCCTCTGTTGGGTCGTAATTTGTAAATGATTTAATTTTATATAGACTCCTTCTATTTTGTTTGCCCACAGTGGTCGCCAAACATCACAGCTTGGTTTGTAATTAGAACATGATGATTCTTCCTTAAGTTCAATAAAGTCAGCATACTTGCAGTTAATTTGAAAGCGAGGTCACTTTGAAATGCAATATTCAAATCGTCTTAGTCAGCAATGTTTTTGATTTCCATAAAGCTATCGAAGTTGTCATGAAGGTAGCATTTATATGGCTTTTTTGTGAATTTAATACTTTTTTGATTTCCATCTTGCACTTGGTATTGAATAAATTCCTTCTATAAACGAATTGTAATATGAAGAATTTCGACCTTCTTCAGTCTGAATCCGTTTATAGATAAGCCGATCATCCACTTTTTTATAAAACTCTCTGAAAATATTTTTCAAAGCTGCCGAATATTCATTTCTGTAACCGTTTTCAATTTCAAGGTATTTCCGTGTTAGAAAAAGCAATAAATCAGAAATTTGGATCATAGTATTTTTCTCTGAATCTACTGGATAACTAAATTCAACGATCCATTTCACTCTTTTTCCTGTTGGTCCAGCAAACCTCCGATAGTGTGTAATAGCTTCAATTTCTGAACTGAAAATGTCCTTTTTGTCAATGATAACTAAAGCCCTTGCACTTCGTCCGAGTTTTTCTTTGGTGTATTGTTCGTAGACAGTAATAAGGTAATCATAAGCAATTAGATATGGAGTTTTCAACTCTAAATATTCTCGTTCTCTAACTTGTGTTGTGTCGTATGCGGTTAACTTAGCCTTATTAATAGCGAAGTAGCAATAATGGTGCTTTCGTCCTGCAACGAGGTCAAGGATGTTGTTTATGAGTTGGTTTCGTTGTTCCCGAGGATGATTTAGAAAATGTCCAGTTCCATTAACAGAAAATAAGTCATGCGTATGAAATTCAAAGTTTGCAGGAATTTGTCCATTGAAATACCTTAAAATTATTTCTTGATAATCAATGTGAGTTTTGTTCCAACCTTCGTCACGAAGTATTATTCCACCTGCCACAAATATTGGTTGTTGCGTGTTGCTGAGATCTCTCCCATTACAACCTGTTTCGTCTATGTAATAAAAATGCACTTCTAAAATTAAGATAAAGTAGGAAAACACAAAGAATTATTCCAGAGTTGTCCTTTCCGGATTAAAAACATTATTCATGACAAAAATCAATTCTTGCGGGTTGGGCAAAATAAACCAGGTGGGATTACCTGGTCTGCAAGTAGGATATCCAATGTCAGGATTTTCTTCGTTCCAATCATTCCAATTGTGCCTTATTCCAAAACAATGAATGCCATCGTGTAACTCTAACTCTGCAATACAAAATCCAATAGGATTATTAATGATACCGTCGTGTAATACACGTACGACTCTTAAAATGCGGTTTTTAGGAAAAATGACATCTAAAGGATTAAATGGAGGCATAGTTTTATATTTATTATTATGAGCATGCAATTAATTTATAATAGCAATAATTAAGTAATATACTTTCCCAAATGGATGAATTTATTTCCGAAGAGAATTTAAAAATCTGAAATATTTGCTAGGAATGTTAATAATAACTGTAATCAATTGGGAAAGAAAATATGATGTTTGGGAAAAATAACTGACTGAGTATGGGTTTTTGCAACTATTTTGTTGGTTAATAAATAATTGTCTGTTTAACATGAATAAAATACCTAAAGAATCCATCCCTATTGCTTATGAAATTGCTAAGGAAGTATTTAATAAAAACATTTCGCATACTACCGGAATTGAAAAGATAGTTACACTAACTAAGATGAAAAGAAGTTCTGCTAAAGATTATATCTACGACTATAATAAGCTTATGAATGGATATGTATCAAAAAGGACTATAAATACAGCCTCCTTCGAATATTATTTTGCTTCAATATTGGATGAATATGGCTATAATGGATTAATTAATCCCATTAAGGCATTAAAAAAGCATATAACCTACTATGAATATGCAAATAAGTCTAACGCAAAATCCCTGCGTAAAATATTATTAAAATACACTCAAAATTTAGGGTCTCCAGTAATTGTTTCCACTCAAGATCAACTTTTGAAGAATATTTCAACTTTGGAAAATTACTTAATTGATGGAAGTTCCTTCGAGGTTAAGAAAGCACAGAATCTAATACAGAATGGGATATGTTTTATTGCATATAGGATTGGGCATGAACAAAGATTCGCACCAAGCAGATTTTTAGGTTATGAAAACAATGATTTCTTTCAGCATATGAATTCAGATATAGATGGTCGGGAAACCAATATAGCAATAAGTAAAATAATTGGTAATGAACCTTGTATTAATGATGCGCAGGAGAAAAAATATATTAAATTCTGCAGCAACTTAGGTATTGAAATAAGGTCAAATGGTAGCTATGGAACTAAAAGAAAATTTTGGATATTACCATTAGTAGAAGATTTTAATCAAAATATCCTTATTCCCGGAGATTTCCCTGAAGGTAAACTGGTTGAAAGAAAGCA
>JAOQAL010000175.1 GCA_025963615.1 Chitinophagaceae bacterium
TACAGGATTTTGTCAACAGATAACAGGTGAGGTTAAATACGAGAAAGGCGTTCCTATGGCTGTTTGTACAGTGTCTTTATTACGGAGTAAGGATTCAGGAGTAGTTAAACTGGGTCTGACCGGCACCGGCGGGGCATATCAATTCCAACAGGTCAAGCCAGGAAATTACATTGTTCAGGCAAGTTATGTAGGTTTTGATCCCGCTCGTTCCGCTCCCTTTTCTTATATAGCCCAGCAGGATATTAAAGTGCCGGAACTTACCATTATAAAAAAAAATAACGCACTCAAAGACGTAACCGTTACTGCAAAAAAACCTTTGATTGAAGTGAAGGCGGACAGAACCATTGTTAATATAGAAGGTACCATTAATGCCTCGGGCTCAGATGCCCTTGAGTTGTTGAAAAAATCTCCTGGTGTATCGGCTGACAAGGATGATAATTTGAGCATGAATGGTAAAAACGGCGTACAGATTTATATTGACGGGCGTCCGACTCCCTTAGGTGGTGCTGATCTGACAAATTACTTAAAAACACTTCACGCTTCGCAGATAGAATCTATCGAGTTAATCACTAATCCTTCTGCCAAATATGAGGCAGCAGGCAATGCAGGTATTATTAATATCAGGATCAAAAAAGACAATTCATTGGGTACAAACGGGTCAGTTACAATGGGGTTCTCGATAGGGATATATCCAAAATACACTGGCGGTTTTTCCCTCAATCACAGGAATAAAAAGATCAATCTTTATGGCAGTTATAATCACAACGCAGTAAAAGCCACCAGTAACTCTTTCAACTACCGCACCGTGCTGGACACCTTGTTCGATCAGCACAATAATGTGTCTGTACGTATTCGCGGAAATAATTTTAAAACCGGGCTCGATTACTACTTGAATAAGAAACAAACCATTGGTGTGATGGTAACCGGAAATATCGGCCATAATACGGTTACGACAGATGCTGCAACTCCGATTTCCTATATTCCTACTGGAAAAACGCAACGGATTCTTATTGCCGGCGGTGAAAATGAAGCCCGGAGAACAAATGTTGTTGCCAACCTGAATTATAGTTTTATTGATGGAAATAAAAAAAACTTTACCCTGAACGCCGATGCAGGCTACTATCAGATTGACGGCGACCAGTTGCAGCCGAATGTTTATCTCGATGCAACGGGTCAAATAGAACTGAGCCGTATAGTGTATAATATGATTTCCCCTTCGCGGATTTATCTCTACTCGGTTAAAGGTGATTATGAACAGGATTTTCAAAAAGGAAAACTGGCGATGGGTTTTAAATCATCATGGGCAAACACAATGAATGATTTTCAGCGATATAATGTTTATACGAGCGGCAAAATTCTTGACCAGGCGCGAAGCAATAATTTTAATTACCATGAAAACATTAATGCCGGTTACCTGAACTTTAACCGTTCATTTAAATTCTGGACAATTCAGGCTGGTCTGAGAGTTGAACAAACAGTTTCCGAAGGAAAGTCAACCGGGTTTAAAGCCGCCGGCACAAATTATTTGCCTTATGATTCTTCTTTCAAAAGAAGTTATGTAGATGCATTTCCAAGTGCAGCGATCAGTTATGCCAGGAACCCGATGAAACAATGGACGCTGAATTACAGCAGGAGGATCGATCGCCCGATTTACCAGGACCTGAACCCGTTTGAATTTAAACTGGATGAATACACTTTCGCAAAAGGTAATACACAGTTACGACCACAATATACCAATAGCTTTGGGCTGAGCTTTTTGTTTAATCAGAAATTAAATACATCGATAACCTTTAGCCATGTCAGAGATATCTTCAGCCAATTGCTGGATACTTCGGAACGATCCAAGATCTACCAGTCAAAGCAAAACCTCGCAACACAGGATATTGTAAGCCTAAATATTAGTTACCCTTTACGGTATAAAGCATTCAATATGTTTATTAATACCAGCACTTATTACTCAAAATACACGGCAGATTTTGGTCCGGGCAGACTGGTAAATCTTGACGTATTCGCAACAAGGATCGTCCTGCAGAATTCTTTGAAATTTGGTAAGACCTGGACTGCTGAAATGGGAGCCAACTATTCTTCACCATCGATCATGCAGGGAACTTTTAAAGCAAAAGCACTGTATGCTTTTGATGCCGGAATACAAAAGCAGGTTTTCAACGGCCTTGGAACATTCCGGGCCTCGGTCAGCGATATATTCAAAACATTTAATTTTTCAGCGACCAGTAATTTTGCAGGACAGCAGGTCATCAGCAGAAGTTATGGTGAAACAAGAATGTTGAAACTGAACTTTAGTTACCGGTTTGGAAATAACCAGATAAAGGCAGCACGTCAAAGAAAAACAGGATTAGAGGAAGAAGCGGGAAGGGTTCAATAAATTGATATTGGATAGCGGTTTCTGGCAAACCGCTATCCTTTTTATGGTCTCCTGGTATTTACAACAAAAAATAAGTGCGAAAAGAATTATGGTTATAGGCATAGTTTTGTTTTCGGGAAAGGTCTTTTCGCAAGTCAGCACCACACCCTACAGGTTATAACAGCAGAACCTTATGCAGGTTGAATGGCTCAAAATCAATAATGCATCTGGTAAAGGGTGCATTAAAAAATGTCGCATTAAAAAAAGGCTAAATTTGGCAAACCAACCTGCCAAGCCATGACGGAAGCCAGTTTCATTGCCTTAGCGCAAAAGCGGTACACAGAAAAAAACGGCCTTTCCTTTCTTTTATTATTATTCGTAAAATTCCTTGATAACGAAATTATATTGATCCTGTTGTGGAATTAATAATTCCCTTAAATAATATCGATGATAATGTCCAGTGATAATAACGATGTTCTGTCCGGCATACAGCCTACTGAAATTTATGATATGGTCTGCCATTACATGATTTCTCTTGTTCCAGAAACTGGAATCTATCGTAAAATGTTTTTGATAATCATTCAATAGTGGAGTTGAACGGATCAGGCTAGAAAAGTGTTGGTGATACCATTTCATTTTCGCGCTGGCCACGGCGTCAGCAACCGGTGAGTTCATAATTAATAATGATGTGGCGGAAAATTTGTCAATAAGTCCTC
>JAOQAL010000176.1 GCA_025963615.1 Chitinophagaceae bacterium
ACGGGAAATTTCGGTGGAGGAACTTTTAAACCTTATTCAGTCAGTAATATTTACACAGATTATCTTACCAATCCAGTTATCTCCAGTTTCAGTGAACGAAATTCTAACACAAAGAATGAATTCCGCAATACGGGTGTTCAGCTAAGTTTTAAACATACTTTTCCCAAGAGCGGACAGGAACTTACTGCAGACGCCACTTATAATAGCGGTAAGAACAATAATACCAATCTTATTGGCACCAATTATTTTACCGTTCCGGGTAATATTTTGTCAAACACTTACCTGCAAAGGCAGGATGGCATCGGGACGAATAAAAATTTCATTGTTCAAAGTGACTATGTCAATCCAATCGGTGAAAAAGTAAAATTGGAAATGGGGGTTCGTGCGGCTATCAGGAGTAATGATAGTCAAAATGATTTTTTTGTTTATGATAATAATGCCGGAAATTTTATCTACAATCCGCTTCTTTCAAATAAATATAACAGTAAAGACCAGGTATATGCGGCATATTCGACATTTACCAATCAGATAAAGAGTTTTGGCTACCAATTGGGATTACGGGTGGAAAGTTCCAATTATGAAGGGACGCTGCCGGATAAAAACGAAACCTTTAAAATTAATTTTCCAATCAGCCTATTTCCCAGCGTATTTCTTAGCCAAAAACTCAAAAACGATCAGGAATTTCAGCTTAATTACACCCGTAGAATTAACCGTCCGAATTTCTGGCAATTATATCCCTATGTTGATTATAGTGATTCCCTTAACCTCCGGCGCGGTAACCCCAACCTGAAACCCGAGTTTACCAACTCATTTGAGCTGTCCTATATGAAGATATTCAAGAATAAAGATAATTTTATTGCCTCCTTATATTATAAGAATACGACTGATCTGATTACAAGTTACCTGGTTCCTGACAGTTCAAATGGCAAACCGGTTTTTGTAAATACCTATACCAATGCCAATTCAGGTTATGTAACGGGAGTGGAATTGATCAGTAAAAACAAAATCACAAAGTGGTGGGAAGTGACCAGCAATTTCAACCTATATACATCAAAGATAAAAATTGACGATCCCAATCAGCAGGAACAACCTCAGTTTGCAAGTTGGTTTGCAAAAATCAGCAACAGTTTTAAACTACCCAAGAATTTTACGGTACAATTGTCAGGAGATTATCAATCCAAGACGATTCTTCCGCCCGGTGGCAGCAGCTCTTCAGGTGGCGGGGGTGGCGGACGTGGCGGTGGCTTTTTCGGTCAGGCTTCAGCATCGCAGGGATATATCCGTCCCAGTTATGGTGTAGATGCAGCGGTGCGCTTCGAGTTTTTAAAAAACAAAACTGCCGCCCTCTCGCTTAATGTAAATGATATTTTAAAAACCCGCAGACAGGATATTCACTCTGAATCGTTGGGATTTACCCAGGATGCCCTTCGCCGACGCGATGCACAGATATTCCGCTTGAATTTCAGCTGGCGGTTTGGAAAATTTGATGCCGCCTTATTTAAACGGAAAAATACAAGAAGTGACAATCTCCAGAATGATACCGGCGGGAATCAATAACTGATTTCTAATTAAAAAAGCCCCGGCAGTGCCGGGGTTTTTTATTGCATATAGTTAAAGGTATATTTGCGCCTTTGTATGAAGCGAAAACTAAAGTTTGCCATTCTCGGTTGTGGTAAAATAGCACAACGACACGCGGCAGAAGCCGCAAAGCTTGGCATTATTGCAGCTGTTTGTGATACGGATAAGGGGAAAGCAGACTTGCTGGCCGGGGAGTATCATGCTGAACCTTTTTATCAATTGGATGATTTACTGGATAAAAGAAACGATATTGATATTATTTCGGTTTGCACGCCCAATGGCTTGCATGCAAAGCATAGTATACAATCACTCGGTGCCGGTATCCATGTGTTGTGTGAAAAACCAATGGCAATTGCTTCGGCTGATGCGATAGCCATGATCAAGGCCGCTGAAAAAAATAACCGGAAGTTATATGTCGTAAAACAAAACCGTTTTAATCCACCGGTCAGTTTTGCAAGAAATCTAATTGAGCAAAAAAAAATGGGGAAAATCGTAAGCTTTCAGCTTAATTGTTTCTGGAATCGTCCGGGTGATTATTATAAGAACACCTGGCGTGGTACAAAAAATATGGACGGCGGAATATTGTATACTCAATTCAGTCATTTTATTGACATTTTATATTGGTTTTTGGGCGATATGGTATCGGTAACTGGTTCCCGTTCAAATTTGATGCATAAAGATTGTATTGAGTTTGAAGATACGGGTATCGCGATGCTTGAAATGAGGGATAAAATAATTGGTTCGTTACACTATTCTATCAATTCTTATGCTAAAAACATGGAAGGGTCTTTTACCATTTTTGGAGAAAAAGGAACCCTAAAAATCGGCGGGCAATACCTGAATGAACTGGAGTATTTTTCGGTGGAAAATGAAGTTTTGCCTATCCTTCCCAAAGGCAACCCGGCCAATGAATACGGATTTTACCAGGGCAGTATGAGTAACCATGATAAAGTATATGAGGCTTTTACAAAAGCTATAGCAGACCCCTCCTATCCTCTGGTCAGTGCGTATGAGACGATGAAGACAGTCGAGATCATTGAGAAAATATACAAGGCATCCCCATTCCTGTCATAATTTTATTTCATTTCCTGTTTTCATGAAAAAATTAGTTTTTACGGTTACAAATGATCTTAACTATGACCAGCGGATGATACGTATTGGTACCTCGCTGGTTGCCGCAGGATTTGAGATAACACTCGTTGGTTATAAATTAAAAGATTCTTTGCCATTAACCGCTGCACCTTATTTTCAAAAACGATTTTTTTGTTTTTTTACTACAGGAAAACTTTTTTATTTAGAATACAATTTCCGTTTGTTTTTTTACCTGCTTTTTAAAAAACATGACCTTATCTGTGCTATTGATCTTGATACGATATTGCCCTGTCTTTTTATTTCAAAAATAAAAAGGATACCCCGGGTTTACGATGCTCATGAATTGTTTTGTGAAATGCAGGAAATTGTTTCACGGCCCTTTATTTACCGGATGTGGAAAAAAATAGAAAATTACGCTGTCCCGCAATTCAGGTTAGGCTATACTGTTAATCATATTATTGCGGAAGAATTCGCCAGGATGTATAACCGATCCTATGAAATTATCAGGAATGTACCGGTATTAAAACCGTTGGTAATCCCCGGGAAGGACTCAAAATATATTTTATACCAGGGAGCTGTAAATGAAGGCAGAAGCTTTGATACACTGATCCCGGCCATGAAGTGGGTACAAGCGACGCTTGTAATTGCCGGGAGTGGTAATTATATGGCTAAAGTAAAGAGTCTGGTGGTTGAACAGGGGCTAACCCATAAAGTGATTTTTACCGGCAGGCTTTTCCCAGCTGATTTATATAGTTATTCTCTCCATGCATGGGCCGGTGTAACATTATTTGAAAACCAGGGTTTAAGCAATTATTATTCACTCGCCAATCGTTTCTTTGATTATATACATGCCGGCCTTCCGCAGGTGTGTGTTAACTATCCGGTGTATGCGGAGATCAACAAAACGAATCCCGTCGCCGTGCTGGTGGATGACCTCAGCAGTGAAAATATTGCCAACCATCTGAACCAATTAGTAGAAAATGATGTTTTATACTATGATCTTCAGCAAAACTGCCTTACTCAGCGCGAAGTCCTGAACTGGCAAGCAGAAGAAAAGAAATTATTGACATTCTATAATTCTATTTTCAGTTGAGCTCTGAGCGTCATTTACATATCGTATGTCTTGATATCCCTTATCCAGCGGATTATGGCGGATCCATCGATATGTTTGAACGCATTATTTCCCTGCACCGGACGGGCGTGAAAATTCATCTTCATTATTTTGATTACCGTGGCATCACCAATATCAGCACGTTAAATCAATACTGCACTACCATCCATAGTTATAAAAGAACAACCGGGCTGAAAGGGTTTTCTTTCCGCCTGCCTTATATTGTTGCATCACGGAATAATAAGACGTTGATTGAAAACCTCAATAAAGACGAACACCCGGTTTTTATAGAAGGCGTCCATTGTTCAGGTATTATTTCAGGCATCCAAAAAAATAAAAGAAAAATTGTGGTGCGCCTTCATAATGATGAAAGTGATTATTATGAAGGGCTTTACCGTTCAGAAAAAACTATTTTAAAAAAGATTTATTTCCTTCATGAAAGCCGGCTACTTAAAAAATACCAGCATCACCTTCCTAAAGACTGTCTTTATTTATGTGTGACGGATGCCGACCTGCAAAAATTTAAAGAGGTATATCAATTAACCAACGTAAAGAAAATGCCGAGCTTCCTGGCCTGGCAGCGTGTAAAAAGCCTGGAGGGAAAAGGAAATTTTTGTCTCTATCA
>JAOQAL010000190.1 GCA_025963615.1 Chitinophagaceae bacterium
CCTCCTTTAATTATTACCCGGGAAGAATTAAAAACAGCTCTCAGCATTATTGAGGCGGCTATTGCAAAATATAATAAGTGACAACGCTGCTAATGGCCTTTCTTATAATGTTCCAACAGTTCATCTCCGCCAAAATCCCTTTTCAGGTCGCGGACTACCGTATGTACATGATTGGCATTATTCTGTGAATTATCGTATTCAATAATGATCGTGGGACCTTGTATACGGTAGTAATTCGGGTGACCGGGAATTTTTTCATGGCTGCCTGCCCAGGCAAATAATAACTGATCCATTCCCGCTGCTGCAATTTCTTTCATCATATCGTCAGCGAATAATTTCGTATACCGGTGAATATACACACTAAGCAATTGCATAAAGATCTGCTGTTGTTTTTCTGTCATGGCTGTATAACTTAATCCCCTTGGATTTTCTATAATTGCTTTGCGGCTGGCAAACGTAATGATCTCGGCTGGCGCCACCGTATCCACCGATGTCTTTTGCAATTGCTCTGCGGTAAGAGAATGCAATAATTCAAATGCGATTTCTTCTTCCTTTTTCAAAACCTGTGTTCCCTTCTGCGGCCCGCTTAAAACGATGGCGGGATTGGATCCGAAGAAACCCGGAGTTCCTGATACCAGTTTGTTTGAGTCAGCCGAAAAATTAAATGAAATATGATGCCCTTCCAGTCGCCATCCCCAGATTCCTGTGGAAGATGGCAACCCAAAAATGGTGATAAAATATTTCCCCGGATCCCTGAAATGATCTGAATCCGCATGTTTTTCCAAAACTTTCAATACCAGTTCCAATTGCATTATAGCCGTTGCTTTTGCATATCCTTCTTCACTTAACCCGGTTTTAAATAATTGAATGGCGGCCGCTTTCTGCTTTTCATCCAGGCTATTCATCTCAATCCCTTTACGGTCATCCAGGGGAACAAAATGCCAGTTATAACGTTCTGAAGAATCAAAACTGTACATGGCTTTGGCTTTCTGCTTCTTATCCAGCAGTTTTATAAAGTTACCGGCAGCCGCGCTCATGGTGGTTTCCTGGGCAGAACAGGAATAAATAATTACCAGCACCAACAGTGGAATGGCAGAAATTTTTTTCATTATTTATGTCTTTAATTATACCTAAAAATAACAACACTATTTGTTTCCCACGATTCCGATAGTTATTAAAAGATATCAGCGCTCAGGGAAAGCATGAGCCGGGATCTTTGTGACCCTGTAAAATATCAAAATTACGAAAACAGGAATCCCGGAGTCCAACCGATCAAAAGAACGGTACTGAAGACACCGGGATCATACAATTCTTTATAATTGACGCCAGTTATTCTGCCCAGGGCACCCGTTTCGATTTATAAAAATCAACATTCATTGCTTTCATCCTGCTACCGTGGTTGCCTAACCGAATTTTATATTCATCCCAGCTCCTTCCGGCAACTGGCGACCAGCCGATCTCTGCATAACCCGGCAGGCGTGGAAAAACCATATATTCAATGTCGTCCATCGTTGCAATGGTCTCTGTCCACAACGCTGCTTCAATACCCAGGATATTCTCATAGCCTATACCCTGAACCAGTGTGGCCGGGTTCCAGCTATACGCACTATCGACTTCAATATAAGCGGCCCAATGCTGCCCAAGTTTTGTCGTGGAATCATACTTCATATCAAGATACGCTTTGATTGCCGGGGACATCATAATTTTCGCGCCCTGATTTACCGCCGCTTTTGAATTGGCCGAATCAGCCCAATATTGCGCTACCGTATTCGGTTGCAATTTTGTCAGCGCAATTTCATCCCAGCCGATCGCCAGTTTTCCGTGTTTTTTAACGATTTCCTGAACCCGGGTAACAAAAGGTATGTAATCCTCTTTTTTTGTCGCATGACTTTCATCGCCGCCGATATGCAGGTAGGGACCGGGAGTAAGCGCTGCTAACTCACCAATTACATCGTCAATAAATTTATACGTTAGTTCTTTTTTGGTACAAAGCGTACTGAAACCTACATTCATGCCTGTATACAATTTTGTTGCCGTGTCATTGCAATTCAGTTCAGCATAGGAAGCTAATGCCGCGTTGGTATGACCGGGCATATCAATTTCAGGTATAATAGTAATGAAGCGGTCGGCAGCATACTGTACAATTTCCTTGTATTGTTCCTGGGTATAAAATCCTCCTTTGCCGCCACCGACTTCTGAACTGCCGCCATGAGTCGTAAGATTGGGCCATGACTTAATCTCAATGCGCCATCCCTGATCGTCGGACAAGTGCAGGTGCAACAGATTCATTTTGTAAAAAGCGAGTAAATCGATGTAGCGTTTCACATCCTCTACTCCAAAAAAATGCCGGGCTACATCGAGCATCGAACCCCTTATAGCATACAATGGATAATCACGGATTGTTGCGGTGGCCATCTTCCAGGGAACTTGTTGAACACCCGTCAACTCAATACTGGCAGGTAATAACTGGCGGATGGTTTGTATCCCCCGGAATAAACCGGCCGGTTTATTAGCAGTCAATTTAACCAGATCTTTGGTCACCGCCAGTTCGTAGCCTTCTTCGCCTAACGCAGTATCGGCGGCTATTACGAGTAAAATATTTCCAGGTTTTGGCGCTCCACTTGCAACAGATACATTCAATGCAAAACCAGTAGCAGGTTTTAATTTATCCGCCAGGTACTGACCAATGCGCAAGGCATCCTGTGACTGACCTTCCACAAAAATGGAAGTGCCCGTTGTTAGTTCAAACGTTCCACCAGTAGCTTTTACAGAAACCGGCATGGGAATAAGATTTTCAAGAGAACTATTTGCTGGTTGTGGTTTGTGTACGCAGGAAACCATTCCTGCCACCAGGAGAAAAAGTAACGATGGCAAAAGTCTGAAATTCATGTTGTAATTAATTTATGCGCCCGAAGGTATTGAAAAAAATACCTATTCAACAGTCGCCCGCTATTTCATTCAAAGATTGGAGAAAAGTAAACCAGGCGGCTTGATAGCCTTAAAGAGATTCTCAGCTTTGGGTTGTATTGACACCTTCAAATTACCACCCTGCAGCAAACCTTAACTGATGGCAATAAAAATACTGAGCTCAACTTAATGCAAGTTCCATTTATAGCACCAGCATAAAAAAGCCGCTTTCCCGGAAGGATAGCGGCTGATGAGAATAAAAGGAAGGCGTAAAGGTTAACCTCAAGACAGAAATTTTTCCTAACTTAGGTAAACTGATTGCATATAAAATGCTTACCGCCAAAAATATCCTTTGGTTCCTTCTTTTTATACCAGGCCCGGGAGCTTACTGCCAACTAAATCAAATTTCCCGGATCGACGGATTGTCAGGCAGTTTAATAAATACGATACGGGCTTCAGCTTCTGAAAAGATTTTTGTACAGACCGATAAATTATTTTACACACCGGGAGAACAGATCTGGTTCAAGGCCTATTGCCTCAACAGTGTATCCGCCAAACCAATTTATACAAGCAAAACTTTATTTCTTGACATTGTAAACGACCGGGACAGCGTGATAAGTCAATCCCTGCTTCACAACGAAAACGGCAGTACGGATGGATATATCATCTTACCTTTTTTACTTAACTCAGGATATTACTGGTTAAGAGCCTATACAAAAGATATACTCCAAAACAATATCAATAATGTTTTTGTAAGCCCGGTTTATATTTATGGTGCCTCAGGCAAAGACCCGGATAAACTAAGTAATGATCTTACGACTTCCCCCAGAGAAATTAAGGAAGGAGTTGAGTTTTTTCCGGAAGGCGGTTCAATGATCGCAGGCACCAATTGTGTAATTGCATTTCGTGCCTGGGATAAAAATGGTAACCCGGCAGAAATTTCAGGCTATGTTACCGATAACAGGGATTCAGTTACGACTAAATTTCAAACGTCTTACCCTGGATTAGGAAAATTAAATTTTGAGCCATGGACCAACAGAAAATATACCCTTCATGTAAAAGATAAAAACAACCAGGAGGAGGTTGTTTATCCCCTGCCTTCCCTAAATCAATCGGCTGCACAACTTTCGTTAACCGACCGGCATAATGATATGCTGAAAGTCCGTGTCGCTTTAGGTGATAATATTTACAGCAATGACTTTAACACCTATTTACTTTGTATAAACAAAGACAGTTTATGCTTTGCAGCAACCGGCAAAGGAATGTATAATGTAGATATCCCCCAAAATGCTATTCCGGCAGGCAAAGCCACTCTTCTTTTGTTTAATGATAATAACCAGATTATCAGTGAACGGAACATTTATATCGAGAAAACCAACGGAATTTCCATTGAAATAAAACCTGATAAAGATAAATACCAGGGCCGGGATAAAGTAAAATTAGGAGTGACCGTAACGGGTACCGATAAACTGGCTGAATCCGCCCTGGTATCTGTAGCGGTGACCAATGATCGCGGACTCAGCCGGGATTTACCAAAGTCCAGCATCATGGATCTCCAGTTTGCTGATATAGACTTCCCGGCGAAAACATTTTCCTTTAGTGCATTGAAAAATTACACGCCGGAAGAATGGGACCTGGTCATGCTTACGCAAAAATATAAATACCAGCAGCTATGGCGCGGTAGCGATAATCTGGGCAAGACCGCGAATACCAGAAAAGAAAATGACCTGAATCTGCAAAAAATTACCGGAAGGGTAATAGACAATCACGGTGAGCCTGTCGCCGGTATCACCGTCACCCTGTTTTCGAAGCAGCATCTCGTAATTGCGTTGCCGGATATTACGGATACCGGGGGGCATTTTCGTTTTATACTTCCCAATATTCCCGAAGACAGCGCAATTTTTTCAATAAGTGCCAGCAATCCGCAGGGATTAAAATTGAATATACTGATTGAAACGCCATCTGTCCCTGTTTTTAAAACACCAACCAGCCTTAAAAAAAAATTTATCTTAAATGAACAACAGGTTCTCGAAATATCAAAAAACCTGCGGGACGATTTTACTAATGCAAAAGGAAAGGAATTGAAGGAAGTGAAAGTGATTAATAAATTACCCGAACAGCGGGATGCCCATGTCATTACCTCCAAGGACCTTCTCCATGGGGTAAACAGCATAAGAAATGCCTTACTGATGATTCCCGGCGTTCAATTGAAATCAGGATACCTGGTTATACGCGGAGGAATGCGACCTGACATGATAGGTCCGGGCTCTGAACCCCTCGTCATTTTAAATGAGGTGCCAACGCCTGGTGAAGAGGGAAGTGCCATTGAACCCAGCCCGGTGTTGGGTTTATTGTCTGCAATCCCGGTTGAGAATATAGATAATATTAAAGTTTTAACAGGCCCTGAGGCTTCGCAGTATGGTCTTCGTGGCGCCAATGGAGTGATTGTAGTTACTACTTCAACCGGGAAAAACAAAACGGCAAAAAAGGAAGAAACCGTTGAAAAAAATTTTTACATAAAAGCTTATCTGAAATCCTTCCCTTTTACCTATCCTGATTATTCCAAAAAGGATAAAACAAATATCCCTGATCACCGTACAACTCTTTACTGGAACGGAAATACTTTAACCAATAAGGAGGGACAGGCCGTATACAATTTCTATACTACCGATGAGCCATTGGAATATACAGTTACCGTAATGGGGGTGACAGCAAAAGGAGGTTTAATCTATACGCAGACAAAAATGAATCAGCAATAAGATAGAAGTTTAGGTAACCGCTGGCCTTTTGCAAGTTCCGGTACAAAAAAAAGGTCTCTCATACTAACGATCCCTGAAACAAAGCCATATTCAGGTCTTTATACCGGAGCGATGTACCGGAGTTCATGGTTTTTTCTTCTTAATAAACCCGTGGTATATAAAATTCAATGACCAGGATAGGCGCCGGTGCTACTGCCGTTTTCATGATGACATCCACCAGCTGGTGTGGTTGAAGAGGTGGCAGTCGAAGCGGAAGAACTTACAGATGGTGCAGCATTGGCGGCAATAACCTTTTCGGCAGAAGGATTTCGTTGTATCGTTTCTTTAGTACAGGAAGCCAACGCAACGCTTAAAAAAATCATTGAATAAACAACTTTTACTAAAAGATTTTTCATGGTTAAAATTAAGGGTTAAAGAATATTTACTGAAAGCTCTTCGATATATTATAGAAGGAGACGGATAGCCTGCCTGGATTTTCGTGGGCAAAATGTACAGGACGAAGAAAATTCCCGGACTCAAGAGCCTTTAGTATTCTACTCCATAACCCTGTTGATAAAAAATTCAATTATGAAACAACTACCATCTACTGATCGCCAGGCATCCGCCAAAGGTTGCCCGGGATTAGAATAATTTAAAACCCTGCTTTACACAGACCTGGAAAAATTCAACCCAATCAACCCGATAACAATGAGTGAGAGAAAAATGAACTGGACAGCGCTTAATTGCTCTTTAAAAATATAAATACCCAGTATGGTTACCAGCACCGTACTGGCGCCTGCCCAGACCGCATTCGCCAACCCAACCGGCAAATACTTTAGCGCAAAGGTCAAAAATATAAAACTCAGCACATAGGCTGTTATCGCAATAGCTGCCGGCAGTTTGTTTTGAAAACCATCCGAAAGTTTCATGAATATGACTGCCGCAGTTTCAGAAATCACTGTAAGGATTAGAAAAAAGTACCCCATATTAGTTATGAATTATAGCTAGTCTTTATAAAAAATCAGGTTGTGGCAGTAATAACAACTGAACCGGTATTTCTCTGATTCTTACCCGTTCTCATGGCTTACCGCAGCAGACAGTGGGTACTTGTACGGCCCGATCTATATGAATTTGCACCGGCAGTCTTAGCTGCTCTATAAGCCCGGTATGGATTTAATTCATGATTGTATCATTCGACCACCACCATACTATGTATCGCCAGTTGCGGCACCTTTACAGTTATCTTATCCTTGATAAAAGTATATTGCAATTCTTTATGTTCTGGTTCCAGCATCACCCGGGAAGGTCTGCTGTGTTTTATTTCAATCGTCAAGGGACCCACAACAGGAACTTCATCATAAGCATAAATAGTTTTATTAGCATGCTGGCCACCGGTATTAATAAGATGTATAATCATTTTCCGATCCAGCCTGTTAACTACAACATGCACCAGGTGCGACCCTTTTACGTTAACTACAGGATCTTTGAATAGTTCATGCACCAGATCATTCAGGAAATCACGTTCTGTAGTGGATTGATTATCCTGATAATTATTCCCCATATCCATGAACACACAGGCAATTTGTCCGCTGCCGTATTTTGCTATGGAAGCGGCAGGAATTGAATGAAACCGAAAATCCTGTCCGTCATATAATCCACCAACTGGTTTTGTATCTTTCAATAGAACGGCAGGCTGGGCTAAACCTTCAAGGGCGGCCATATTTCCATTCAATCCAAGGTATCTGGTAGCGCTGGTTGGTTGGGCTTTGAATTCAACAGCACCTTCTTTTTCAAACATACGGGTAGCTTTAGCACCGATCACCAGGAGTTTGCCGCCCTGGCTCACATAATTTAACAGCTCATCCCGGAACGAAGGAAGCAGGTAATCCCATTCAGGAATTACAATAAGCGGGTATTGGTTCATGTTACCCTGCAGGTGATGCTCCATCAAAACTTCAATGGACTGCTGAGCATCCAACAATGCTGTTGTGATTCCACGAATAGCACGAAGCCCATCGGAAGAAAATAAAGACCCCCTGTTTCGCCTGTGAGCCTCTCCACTATATAATACAGCGATCTGTGGTACCGGTGCAGCGCCCTTGCAGAATTGTCTACGTAGCCGCATAAAATCACCAAGCCCTTTCATGACCGGTATCTGCCATGGCTTTATTGACGCATCCCGATTTTGGGTAAAATAACATTGAAAGCCGCCACCGACCGCAATGATCTCTGCAGCTTCCTGTGTTAACTGAACAATTGACTTTTGTGTTTGCAGCGTATTCCGATCCCAGCTCATGGTAAATCCCCAGGACATAATATCCCAGGGTTTATTATATTTTCTTGCCTGTGAAGCAATACACCGGGCTTCAAATGCGGCATTATTCACACTGTTGTCAGGAGTTAAGTCACCGGAAATAAAATCTACGTCTACCGTTACAGGCTGTGGCATGAACGAAGAAAAAGCCCAGTTGCTGGCCACCTGGAAATCTGGATTAAACTGGTGAATCGCCCGGGTATAATGTTGCACATAATCTAAAAAAGACTTCCGGTTAAAATCCATGAATTCGGCATAACCTGAATCATTTGAAGAACGCGGAACTGTAATAATGCCTGTTTGGCGGGAGAATTCTTTTAATGATGCCGGGCTATAATCGGGAACCGTTGCCCAGCAATCGCCATCAATCCAGGCGCCATTCAAACCGTATTCCTTACTAAGTTCTTTTAACTGCGGGATCAGCAATTGGTCTGTATAGGCACTGTGAACAGACGTATTATTTGAATCTATCTTTCCTTCGGCATTTACTACTCCCCAATCCGGGTGAAGCTGAATAGCCTGCACATCATATATTCCGGAATAATGAACATATAAAGCAACACCATGCTTTGCCGTACCATCACGCCAGATCCGTAAAGGATCTTTGACAAAACTTCCCGCGGGTGTACCCACTTTAGTAGGATAACTTGAAATGCCGGGATGTCCTTTGCAATCCACCTGCACAAAATCAGGTTTTACCAGGGTCAGTAAGGAATCAATCATACCGGACGTTAAGGTCTCCCCTATATTTTTATCCTGTTTCCCTGCATGAAAATCAAAATGCAAACCAAAGAAACTGTCCTTTCGCTTAAGGGGTACCGCGTTCTTTTGACTATTTACAACCTGCCCGCTAATGAGTACAATCAATAAAATAAATATCCGGACTAAAGACATAAGATGGTTCAATAAAAAATGGATAATTACCGGCTGAATGACCGGCTTTTAGCTGAATAAATATACATTAACATTTCTGGCTAAATTTTTATGCCGTAAAACAATACGCTAATTGATATAATTTCGCGGTCTGGTAACGGCCTGATAGTTTACCTCGAAATAAATATAAAAACATAATACGATGAACGAAATACAATGGGGCATGATTGGTTGCGGAAATGTAACAGAAAAGAAGAGCGGCGCCCCGGCTATCAATAAAGTGCCGCATTCCAAATTAGTGGCTGTCATGGCGAGAAAAGCCGGGAAAGCAAAAGATTATGCTCAACGTCATGACATACCAACCTGGTATGACCAGGCTGACGATTTAATAAATGATCCTCAGGTCAACGCGGTTTATATCGCGACCCCCCCGGATGTACATCTTGAATATACAAGGAAAGCGTTGCAGGCGGGAAAGCCGGTATATGTGGAAAAGCCAATGGCGAGAAATTTTAGCGAATGCGAAGAAATGAACAGGATAAGCCGGGAAACCGGGGTTCCGCTTTTTGTAGCTTACTACCGGCGTACCCTACCCTATTTTCTGAAACTGAAGGAACTGATCGATCAGAAAATAGTGGGTGACGTACGGCTGATCAATATAGCCTTGCACTCGCAGCCCTATGAAGAAGAAGTGGGCGAAGATCCAAAACCACGCTGGAGGGTTTTTCCCGAAATTTCCGGTGGTGGCCATTTTCATGACCTGGCGTCGCACCAGTTTGATTTCCTGGAATATGCTTTTGGAAAAATAAAACAAGCAAAAGGAATTGCACGTAATCAGGCAGGCCTGTACAAAGCAGATGATATAGTAGTAGCCGATTTCGAATTTGAGTCAGGCATAGTAGGCTCGGGCCACTGGTGCTTTACCGTCAATAAAGAACAGCGTATCGATCAGGGCCAGATTATCGGTTCGAAAGGAAAAATTATCTTTTCCTTTTTTGAAAGCAGCATTATAAAAGTAGAGACGGCGCTGGGCATTGAAGAATATAATGTTCCGTATCCTCCGCATGTACAACAGCCATTACTGGAAACGATTGTAAAAGAATTAAGAGGCGAAGGCCAATGTCCCAGTACCGGTGAAACCGGCGCACGGGCTAATTTCATCATGGATTGTATCACGGCTCCGTAAACCGGTCTTTCGCTGGCGGCCTTACGCATGTTATATTTCACAGGCTTTAAGCCCTCAGGAGGATCTCATCATACGCAGGATTTTGTGCCTGAAATTTTCTGCCGTTACCTTTGCAAAAAAATGATGCCTTTATCTATTTGCGTCGGATTAAAAATTAATCATTAAAATGTAAAATCATTGTTGATAACAGCGGCATTATATGAAGCAAAAAAAAGTATTGATAATTAAACTGGGCACAGCGGTTATAACAAACAGTGAAGGCGAAGTAGACAATGCCATTATTAAAAAGATATCCGATGAAGTTGCACAACTGAA
>JAOQAL010000265.1 GCA_025963615.1 Chitinophagaceae bacterium
AACAGCGGGTCTACCTGGCTTTGTCTGTGCGAAAGCCGTAAAAGAAAAGATAAAAAGGATTGCCTGTAAAAAGGCGCGGCCAGAAAATGTGTTCATAAGGTTCTTTAAAATTTGTTGCGAAGGTAAATTTTTAATGCTGCCAAACAAATGGTTTCCTTGACTGTCAATTAAGCCAGTTATATCGCTGAAGTATATCCAACGATTTTTTACGAAGGCCTTCCATAGGTAGAGGTGTATTGCATAAAACTACAAAAAAGATCTTTTTTTCAGGCAACCATTGGTAGTCGCCCCGGAAACCGCCCTGCGAACCGGTATGTCCCGCGAGATTTACACCATTTTCTTTCATCAGGAACCAGCATAACCCAATGAAAGGTGGTTCAGCGGCTTTCCAGTTTGGAAGGGAATATACTGTTCTTGATTTTTTAATAATATTTTTAGGCAGGAAAATATTTTTTTGAATAGCCTGTTCATACTTCCACAACTCCTCTACACTGCTCCATACACCCCCATTGCCTGCAGCGGCGAATGTGGGTTCTTCACCGTAATCTTTTTCAAAAAAGTCATTGCCATTTTTTAAATAACCATGGGCAACGCCTGACTGTGGATGGGAGCCATCTGTGATATCTGAGCTTTTCATCGCTGCCGGCTTAAAAATGATTGTCTTGACATAATCCTGCCATTTCAGGCCGGTTACTTTTTCAATAATCAAAGCCAGGCCGTTAAAAGCGGGATTGGAATATTCAAACCGTTCGCCTGGTTCAAAATTTAACTTGTCAGTTTGTTTGATTGATGCGAAGTTCTCTTCATCTTTCGCAGTCAGGTAAAATACACTATCCTCCACTATTTTACGGTTGTCAGGCAAACCAGAGGTATGCGTGAGTAAATTGTAAATCCTTATTTTTTTTGCGATGGCTATATTATGGAAATCGGGAAAATATTTATATAAATTGTCTGTCAGCGAAAGTTTTCCTTCGTCTGCCAGCCGAAGTATGGCAAAGGCCACAAATGTTTTGCTGATCGAGCCTGTATTAAAAAGGCTTTCTGTGGTAATTGGTTTTTTTGTTTGAATATCCTCGACACCAAATCCTTTTTTATAGATTACGTGACCAGCTTTTGCTATTAATACGGATCCTCCCGGTTCACCAGGTTTAAAGGTTGCAGCAAACAATGAATCAAGACTTTTTAAAACTGATGGACTGGGCTGCGCGGCCGCTAAAAGAGAAAGAAATAAAAGGAATGAAAATGTGGATTTTATCATGAAATAATTTCGTTTATACTTTGCAGAAGCTTCGAGCTGCTAGCTACAAGCTGTGAGCTGCAAGCTACGAGACCGATAGTTCTGTAACTTTCTTAAGTCTCGCAGCTCGTGGCACACAGCTCGCAGCTTTCCTATAGATATGTAACTTTCTTAAGTCTCGCAGCTCGCAGCTAGGAGCTCGAAGCTTCATTCATATACATCAGTCTTTTTGATCCGGTATAAAAAAGATACCCGATGGCACCCCCAACGGTATTCAATAAAAGATCATCCACATCGAATACACCAAGATTCGTCATCAATTGGATTGTTTCAAATAGAAGACTGATCAGGAAGACCAAGGCAACAGTTTTCCATACCCTTTGCAGGCTGACAAAAAGTACCGGAAATAAAACACCAAGTGGAATAAAGCCCATGATATTTCCCAGGATGTTTTTCGCGACATAACTATATCTCTTCCGGACTGAATAGAAATATTTTAAGCTTGCGAAAGGTGTAAAGTTCGCACGTCTCAAACCCGTTTTTACCGTAGCCCTGCTATCATAATGCGATAAGTACATTTTAAAATTATCCACGCCACCTTTAAAAAGAATATATCTTACAAGAACCATCATGCATAATACAAATAGTATCCAGGTAACGATTCTTAAAAACTTATCCTGTGGTTCTTTTTGCATTGTCATTTTAATAATTTAGCAGAATTACCAGGTGAATTTGCACAACAGGACTGTTTTGTAACATTTGATTTTTCAGGCATCCTGATCGTCTGCGTATTTTATACCAGCAATCCGCCGGATGCTATCCAGCGTTTCCATTAATAATAAAGTGTCCTCGTGCTTCATGATGGGACTTTCAGTAATTTTTTTTTGTAAACAATCAACAACATGTCTTGCTTCGTACTGGTATCCAAATCCAGCCTCTTTATCAAAAGCAATTTCCTTTTTGCTGTCCATCTTGCCTGGATAAAATTCAATTGTGGTAGATGGTTCATAAAACCTTGAAGTGAGTCGTATTCTGCCTTTATCTCCACAAATGTCAGCTTCCGTAGCGAGGTTACTGGAGAAGGTCGAGAATAACTGTGCGAGGGCGCCATTTGCGTAGCTGAAGAGCACCGCACATTGCTCGTCCACTCCGGTGGCGGCTGGAGTCATGACGGCAGTAATAGAATCCGGTTTACCTAAAAAAGATAAAGCCATAAAGGCATTATATATTCCAATGTCCATGATCGTACCACCGCCCAATTCAGGATCAAAAAGACGTTTTGGAACCGGTGGAACCGGACGAAAACCAAAATTGACCAGCATGCTTTTAACCGTTCCTATTTCACCGGCATTAATTAAGTCCTTTGTTTTATTATAATGGGGCATAAATTTTGTCCATACAGCTTCCATTAAAAATAATTTTTTTTCTTTTGCGAGTTTTATCATGGCCCGGGCCTGTGCCACATTCATCGCGAAAGGTTTTTCGCAAAGCACTGCTTTATTATTGTTCAGGCAAAGCAATGTATTTTCATAATGCAGGTTGTGCGGAGTGGCAATATAAATGACATCTACATTTTTATTTTCCGCCAGGGCTTCATAGCTGTCATGTTGGTACATCACCGGGAACTCTGCTGCAAAAGCTTCCGCACTCTCCCTGCTGCGTGAGCCTACGGCTACCAATTCACTATCTGCTGTATATTTAAGATCCGCCGCAAATTTGCGGGCAATACGTCCACAACCTAATATCCCCCATCGTATCATTTGATATCATTTAAGTGCGGTACAAGATAATTTTTGTAACAGCTTTCACCAAATTGAATTTATAATGAACGGTTAAATTAATTTTATGTGGTACATTTTTATATTTAACCACACTGACCATAGAAGTGTCGATCCCGATAGGGATCGCATAGGCGTCAAGTTAAGCCCTATTTACATAGGTATAAAAGCAGGCTGGGTAAAGGACTAAAAGGAAAATGCAAAACGTGGTTCTTAACTCATTTTACAACGTCTATGGATTAGAGACTATCAACCAGCTTTAAAACAAACCGAAGGTGAATATGATCACTATTCATTTTAAATCCTCGTTTAGCTTTCGGATATCTAATGAGCTTTTGGTTGCTTTTTCCCTTTTGTTTGGCTAAGACATCTTCCTTAATTATCAGCAATTTCTTTCTATTACTTTTTTTTGTGGAAAAAAAAGTAACCAAAAAAAGCCACCGGAAAACGAATACGCCGCGTTTTCCGGACGGTTCCCTGATGAGGCTTTGGTGCTACTGTGACCTCA
>JAOQAL010000288.1 GCA_025963615.1 Chitinophagaceae bacterium
TATTTGATAAAACAATAAAATTTTCCGGCAACTTCGGCAGCAATATAACAGCATTTTTTAAACCTCCTTAAAACTTAAACTTTACCTTTACAGGGAATCACAATCATTTATGGATATTAAGAACAACATACTGGAAACTATTGGCAATACCCCGTTGATACGATTAAATAAGATCACCAAAGATTTTCCCTGCCTGGTAGCCGCTAAAGTGGATTATTTTAATCCCGGTAATTCCATTAAGGACCGTATGGCATTAAAGATGGTCGAAGTTGCCGAACAGGAAGGGAAGATCAAACCTGGCGGAACAATTATTGAGGGCACCAGTGGTAATACCGGCATGGGTCTGGCCCTTGCGGCCGTGGTGAAAGGTTATAAATGCATTTTTGTAACTACTGATAAGCAATCCAAAGAAAAAGCAGATATACTTAAGGCGGTTGGGGCAGAAGTAATCGTTTGTCCTACTAATGTGCTACCGGAAGACCCTCAAAGCTATTACAGCGTAGCTAAAAGACTGGCTAAAGAAGTTCCTAACTCCTATCATATGAATCAATATGATAATCTTGCTAACCGGCTGGCCCATTATGAAACAACCGGCCCGGAAATATGGAAACAAACCGACGGCAAGATTACTCACCTGGTTTGCACGGCCGGCACAGGTGGGACTATTACCGGGACGGCTATGTACCTGAAAGAAAAGAATCCTGCCATCCAGATTTGGGCCATTGATGTATATGGTTCATTGCTCACTAAATATTTCCGTACCGGTGAAACAGACATGAAGGAAGTACATCCCTATATCTCCGAAGGTTTTGGTGAAGATTTCGTACCGCTAAACTATGACATGCGTGTCATAGACTATTTTGAGCAGGTGACGGATAAGGACGGCGCCATCATGGCCAGGCGCCTGGCTAAGGAAGAAGGACTGTTTTGCGGGTACAGCGCAGGTAGCTGCCTCCAGGGGTTGTTGCAGTTAAAAAACAAGCTGACCAGCAGCGATCTCGTAGTTTGTATTTTTCATGACCATGGAAGCCGCTATGTGGGGAAGGTATATAATGACCAATGGATGATTGAAAGAGGTTTTCTGGCTGTCAAAACATTTAAAGATGTTATTAATGCAAGGGGAGTTAACACATTGGTTACCATTGGGCCAGGAAAAACAGTTGCAGAAGCAGTTGAGTTGATGAAAAAATACGATATCGAACATATACCCGTAATTAATGGAATGGGTCCTATTGGTTCTATCAGTGAAGGAGGCCTGTTTCAGAAGATTTTTGATAACCCGGATATCAAGAATTCAAAAATTGCGGACGTATTAGAGCCGGTATTTCCGCTAGTCGATTTTGAAACTCCTGTCGAGCGTTTAAGCCATCTCATAAACCGGGAAAATGGAGCGGTTCTCGCAAAAGATGAGGGCGGCAATTTTCATATCGTGACAAAATACGACGTGATTCAGGCATTGGGGAACTAATACCTCAATTAAATGGCAGCGCTTATTTTACATTTTTCATGCCGCCCGTCCTAAGTACTTGCTGTTAATGCCATAAGATCCGTCAATTCTATTACTGGTTAATATGGCTGGAAAAGTAACTGGTACGGCATATTCTTGAGCTCAATCAATGAAAAGGCCGTTTTATCGTAGTTCTACTATAAAATCCTTCGTTTATTTTCTTAATCGTTTTTCGCTGCTTTACGATGATTGCGGTAAATACTGATACACGAAAAATGGTCAAAACTGCGCTAACAAGATAAGCCGGCAGCATATATTTTTGTAGCAGAAGTTGATTGATACGATATCAATCAAACAATATCCCGAAAAACCGTCCAGAAATATTTTATCCAGTATTCCGAAAGACCAAAACCAAAATCCAATATCAGTCAACTTCTTTTTTTGATTCTTTGAAACCACCAAAACTGATAAGCCAATATCCTAAATTGAAAGTCTAAAATCCAGATCCGTAAGAAAAGCCAAAGTCCAGATCCAAAGAAAACCAAGACAAATCCAAATCCAGAAAAAGACCAGGAATCCAGATCCCAAAGAAAAACCAACGTAAATCCAGATCTCTGAAAAACACCAGATCCTTGAAAACACCTGCGATTAATCGCAACGCTAACCGTCCAAGTAACCTATCCAATCACCGCCGTCCAGATCCTGTTGAAAGAAATTTGAATGGTCCGATTACCCCTCCTGCTGAAACTAGTATTTTGGCAGGGGGTGTGCGGTGACTTTCCGCCCGCCCTCCTTATTTTATTTTCCAACTCATTTACCAAACACAGTTCAGTAATTTGCGCTAAAATTATTGAATGCCTGCTTTTGCAGATCAAACCGGTAAGGAAGTTTATCTTCCAGGAATACCAGCAAAAATTATTTCCGTTGTTCCTTCGCAAACTGAGCTGCTTTATGATTTAGGCCTGGAGCAGGAAGTTATTGCCATTACAAAGTTCTGTATACACCCGGCAAAATGGTTTATTAATAAAACGAAGGCCGGCGGCACTAAAAACTTAAATCTGGCACTTATTCACCAGTTAGCGCCGGATCTTATTATAGCCAATAAAGAGGAAAATACAAAAGAACAAATAGACGAACTGGCGAACCATTATCCGGTTTGGGTAAGCGATATAAACAATCTTTCTGAAGCCTATGATATGATAATACAACTGGGAGAAATTACGGGCAAAAAAGAAATTGCAGCAACGCTTGTCCGGGCAATCCAATCAAAATTTAATTCACTTCCCGGTCATAAGAACCGTTTACGGGCCGCCTACCTGATCTGGCACAAGCCCCTTATGACAACCGGAAGCAATACCTTTATTCATTCGATGCTGCACGAAGCGGGATTCGACAATGTTTTCAAAGACTGCCTTCGTTATCCAACCACTACCATTGATGACATTAACGCAAGAAAGCCGGAATTAATTTTACTTTCCTCGGAACCCTTTCCGTTTACAGAAAAACATGCGGAGGAATTACAGCAATTAATACCGGAGGCAAAGGTTATTTTAGTTGATGGCGAAATGTTTAGCTGGTATGGCAGTCATTTGCTGCAATCACCCGGTTACTTTCAGCAATTGAAAAAGAGGCTGGTCTAACTGAAAGTTATTTTGACAACAACGGCCTTATCAATAATTTCAATAAGGAATCCCCGGCTAATGAATTTTGAAATAAATCATAACAGGATCAACAACAAAGAAATAAACAAACCCTCCCGGAAAAAACCCATGTTCCCGGTGAATCCTGAATTACGTTCTTATCTTAAACATCATGGGCGCGAAGTAAAATTGCCGGTGGCCTATAATGATTTACTCCGTTTCACTTACTCCGTTCCATTAAAAGATAAAAATGGGCAAAACACACTCTGGGAAACAGTTGTGTATGACATGCATGAATGGGAATTTATCAGGGAAGGCCTGATAAAAATTTATGCTATTTTAAAAACGGAAGGTGATTTAAGCTTCGCAAAACATCTTGATGTAGCAAGAATTGATTTTTGTTTTTTTGCCAATTCCAATCCTTTTCGTGTGCGGATCGTCAACAAATTCAACGACAATTATGATCATTATTACATAAAAATAGCAGATGCATCAAGGATTTATGGCCTTGAACTGGAAGACTTATTATCACCCAACAGGATATCCTATTTTACGAATCAAAATACGCTGGTGGAAGAACATATTCCGGGCATACCTGGTGATATATTTATCAGCCAATTGATGAACGATCCGTTAACCAATAAAATACGACTGGCGAAAGAATTTGTAAAATTCAATGAACGGTGTTTTGTCAGGCTTCTCGGCGATATGCGCAGTTATAATTTTGTGGTGGAAATAACTCCTGACATAGAAGATTATCAATACCGGATACGAACCATCGATTTTGATCAGCAATCGTATGAAGGCCGGAAGAATCTTTACCTGCCGCAGTTTTTTAAAGAAAACTATGCCCTGGTGGATCTTACCCTTAAGCACCTGAACAAAGATTCCATAGAGCAATATCAGTCAGAAGAAAAAACCATGATGGCTTTTCGGGTGGTTTCATCCCGCTACCGTCTGATGGAATTATTAAATGTCATGTCAAAAGATCATCTCTCAAGCCCGGAAAAACTTGCACAACTTAAAAGCGAACTCAATGAATATCTCGGTACGACGGCTTTTAACAAGTGTAAATCCATGGGACAGGTGGTAAAGACACATCTTAAACAAACCCTGCAGAAAAATCTTCTTTTAATCCAGAAAAGCCAGGGCCGATTTAATGAATAGCTCCGGGGAATGGTAACAAATTTTAGCTAAAATCTGATTCTTCTGAACAAAACGAATGGTATCTTTGCGCCTTAAATAATTTTATCACAAAGAATAATAAAATCTCAACGAAAATTTTACATGAAAAAATATAAAGCCGGTGTGCTTTTTGGTGATGAACTGGAAGCACTTTATAATGATGCCAAAGAGAACAAGTTTGCCTTGCCCGCTGTTAATACCATTGGTACTGATACAATCAATGCTGTATTGGAAACCGCGGCAAAAGTGAATTCACCTGTTATTGTCCAGTTTTCAAATGGCGGAGCGCAATTTATGGCAGGTAAAGGAATGCCGAATGATAAACTTCAGGCCAATATAAGTGGCGCTGTGTCAGGCGCCCTTCATGTTCACAACGTGGCAAAATATTATGGCGTCCCTGTAGTATTACATACTGACCATGCCGCCAAAAAATGGTTACCCTGGATCAGCGCGTTGATTGATCATGGAGAACAGTTTTATAAAGAAAAAAAACAACCGCTGTTCAGTTCACATATGCTTGATCTGAGTGAGGAAAGCCTGGAAGAAAATATTCATACCTCCGTAGCATTTTTCAAACGCATGCAGCCATTGGGCAT
>JAOQAL010000289.1 GCA_025963615.1 Chitinophagaceae bacterium
ATTAAAAAAAAGAAAAAAGTTGATGCCAGACCACGGGATTAGAAAACAGCAAGTCGAATAAAATGCCCCTTCCTAAATCCTTCCCCGAAGGGAAAGGACTTGGGGAGATGGGTTTGGATTTATTAGCCCCGTGCTATTGGTCCACTCGGGGTCTTGGCCAATCCATTGTAACATTAAAAAAAAGAAAAAAGTTGATGCCAGACCCCGGGATTAGAAAACAGCAAGTCGAATGTGTAGTTGGCAACTAGATCATTCCCAAGCCGCAAAATGTGCCCTGTGCCTATTTGAAAAAGTAATGACGAATTTTGAACTTTATTATCCTTTCAGGGCCGGGCAACGAACGATCTGTTGTTTGCAATTTTCTTCCTTTCTTTGCCTATGCAAGCTCACTCTGGTAAACTAATCATTATTACGGCGCCTTCCGGTGCGGGCAAAACTTCGATTACGCGGCATTTGCTGAAGGTCTTTCCAGAGAAGCTGGACTTCTCTATTTCCGCCACTACGCGTATGCCGCGATCAAATGAGACCCATGGCGTGGATTATTATTTCCTTCCCATGGATGAATTCAAGCAAAAAATTCAGCATGATGAGTTTGTGGAATGGGAAATGGTATACGAAGGAAAATATTATGGCACACTGAAAAGTGAACTGCAACGAAGCTGGAAAAAGGGCAAAATACCCCTCCTGGATATTGATGTAAAAGGTGCTATTCATGTGCAGCAGCAATTCCTCTCCTCTGCTTTATTGCTTTTTATTGAGCCCCCTTCTCTTGAAGAATTAAAGCATAGGCTTGAATCCCGGGGAACTGAAACCCTGGAAAGCCTCCAGACAAGAATCAATAAGGCTTCCTATGAAATTTCCTTCAAAGACCAATTTGACAAATGTATTGTGAACGACCGGCTGGAAAGAGCTAGCCTGGAGGCCGAAAATATCGTGCGGAAGTTCCTGGAGTAAAATAATACCGCCAGGAGCTTTTATCACTGTCAACAGAAGTTTATCTTTACCCTCTTATGATTGACCTGAAAACAGTTATCTGGTTCATATTAACATTGGTGCTGATGGGCTTTTTTGCCGGCATCGAAATGGCATTTTACAGCGCCAACCGCCTGGCAATTGAATTAAAGAAAAAGCAAGGTGGTACTACCGGTCAGTTGCTGGGCGAGTTTACCGAATCTCCCGCACGTTTTTTAGGCACTACGCTTATCGGATTCAATATCTTCCTCGTATTTTTCGGATTACAGACCAGTCATGTGATGCGTCCGATCTGGGACATAGCACATGTTGGTTCCTACTTTATACGCCTGTTTGTTGAAATAATAATCTCTACATTTATTGTACTGGTCTTTGCAGAACTGATACCCCGCGCTATATTCCGGGCCCGGAGTAATATTTTTCTTGCCGGGATGGCCCGGGTGATTGATTTCTTTTACCAGATGTTTCACCCGCTGGCATTAGCTTTTATTAAACTGGCTGAGTGGTTACTTAAATATGTATTTAATGTCCGCGTGGATGAACAAAAAGAAGTGTTGGGCCGCGGGGATCTTGAGAACCTTTTCCAGCAATCAAAAAATGATCACGATGAAAATCATGAACTGAATACAGAGCTTTTTGAAAATGCGCTTGAATTGCCTAAAATAAAAATCAGGCAATGTCTAGTGCCAAGAAAAGAAATTACCGGCATTGACATCCGTTCTTCCATTGATGATCTGAAAAATAAATTTATCGAAACGCATCTGAGCCGGCTGCTGATTTTTGACAATAATATTGACCATATCCAGGGCTATGTTCACCAGTTAGATCTTTTTAAAAATCCAGCCACTATTCAATCTATCCTTTTACCCATTCCGGCGGTACCAGAAAGCATGAGCGCTACGGACCTTATTAATAAGTTTACCCGCGAACGAAAAAGCATTGCCTGGGTTGTAGATGAGTTCGGAGGTACTGCTGGTATCATCACGATGGAAGATTTACTGGAAGAAATTTTCGGTGAAATCCAGGATGAATATGATACTGAAGAGTTTGTAGAAAAGCAGCTTTCTGACAACGAATATATTTTTTCAGGCCGCCTGGAAGTAGATTACCTGAACGAAAAATATAATTTTGAATTCCCCGTTAGTGAATCAGAAACACTTTCCGGTTACATTATCAACTATCATGAAACCATTCCACGTCAGAAAGAAAGGATTATTATCGACGACTACGAATTTGATGTTCTCAGTGTAACGGATACACGGATTGAAATGGTGAAATTAAAAGTGTTGAAATAGTAATCTTCGGCTTGTTAAAACATTTTTATCCCTGAAATAATGCATTCATCAAACTCCTTAACTTACCTGGAACCTTTTAGTGTATATTTATTTTTATCTGAAAAAATTTTATGAATGAAGCCATGCATCCGATAAATCCATTTGGCTTAAAACAATAAAAGACAAACAAATGAAAAATAGTGCTCTGTTAGTTTTGGTTTGTGTAATCCTGTTTGCCGATACCTTGCCTGCGCAGGATAAAAAAGGATCAGTATCTTTTATTCATACTCAGGATTCATCGAAGCAAAAAAAGCCCACGGTTGGCATCGCCGATAAAATAAAAAGCAGTAAAAAAACGGACGGTTTATTTATTCTCTACCAGGATACGGCATCCGGCAGTCTGCAACTTTATATAAAAAAAGATCAGTTAGGGAAAGAGTTTATTTACCAGAGTTTTTCGTTGAGTGGCCCTGTATCTCTTTTCCTGAACCAGAGCATGCACCGTATGAATTTTGTATTTAAAATTTCAAAGTCATTCGATAAATTGGAATTTACAAGGGTCAATACGTCTTTTTATTATGATCCCGCTAATCCTGTGAGTAAAACGAAAGATGTAGATAAAGCTGAAGCTGTTTTTTATTCAGATAAAGTAAGCGCGGAAGATTCTACAGGATATCTTATCCCTGCGGACCCGTTATTCATCAGCGAAAAAATGGACCCTGTTAAACCTTCGACGATTCCCAGCTTTTTTACATTACCGACCTTTAGTTTAGGTATGTTGAACGCCACTAAATCAAAATATTTCCAGGTTCGTTCGTTTCCAAAAAATACGGATATCCTGGTCGATATGGCTTACGATAATCCCTCGGCTGTTATCGGCGGACCTGACATTACTGATCCCCGTTATGTCCGTGTTCGTGTACAACACTCTTTTATCGAGATGCCCAATAATGATTTTATTTCCCGCCGGGATGATGCCAGAGTAGGCTATTTCACACAACTCACCACCGATCAAACGAGTATCAGCCCGGTACCTTACAAAGACAAAATCAACCATTGGTATTTGAAGAAAAAAGACTCCGCGGCAGCCCTGAGTGAACCTGAAGAGCCCATTGTGTTCTGGATTGAAAATACAACGCCGCTGGAATACCGCCAGACCATTCTGGAAGCAGGTCTTAAATGGAATGAAGCGTTTGAAAAAGCGGGTTTTAGAAATGCTATTCAAATGAAGATAATGCCTGATAGCGCCACCTGGGATCCTTCTGATATCCGGTATAATGTGATACGCTGGGTGGCTTCGGCGCAACCTTCGTATGGCGCTATCGGACCCAGTTTTGTTAATCCCAAAACCGGGCAGATACTCGGCGCCGATATTACGATTGAATGGGCGAGTGGTTCCTATATTCCCATAATTGATGAATTGTATAACGGTTCCGCTGCTGTGAAAAATAAATTTCCCCTGCCCGCTGCTGCCGGCGATAATGATCATTATGCCACCTGCACCATTGCGCAGGAGCTAAAAGCCCAATATGTTTCCGGGCTCACGGCCCTGGAAACATCCGATGCAAGCCCAGAAGAACTAAAGGAAATGCATAAGCAATATCTGACCTATCTGATTATGCATGAAATGGGGCATACGCTGGGATTGAACCACAACATGAAATCGAGCCAGATGCTTTCGCCTGCAGAAATAAATAACAAAGAAATTACCCAAAAAACAGGAATGCTCGGTTCGGTGATGGATTATCCGGCTATCAATATAGCGCTGGATAAAAGTAAACAGGGAGATTATTACACCACCAAGGCGGGGCCTTATGATTTATGGGCTATCGAATATGGTTATACTCCTTTCAGCGAAGCTGAGGAAGCGGCGGGCTTGAAAAAAATCCTTTCCAGGAGTAATGATCCCAAATTAGCTTTTGGTAATGATGCCGATGATATGCGTTCACCCGGAAAGGGAATGGATCCCAGAGTGAATGTTTTTGATCTGACCAATGACGCTATTTCCTATGCAGAAGACCGGTTTAAGCTGATCAATATTTTGATGGGCAAGCTGAAAGGGAAATACGTGAAGGAAGGAAACTCCTATGCGCAATTAAGGTCAAGATATGGTTACCTGAATGCCCAGCGTTCGCAAATGATCGCTGTCGTTAGCCGCTATATCGGTGGCGTATATATTGACAGAAGTTACCCTGAACAGGCTCCTTCGGATAAACCTTATACTCCGGTGCCTTTGGCAACACAAAAAAAGGCGATGACTTTATTGATTAAATATGTTTTTGCTCCGGGTGCCTTTGATTCGGATTCGCCGTTATTTCCTTACCTGCAACTACAGCGCCGTGGTTTCAATCAGAATTTTTCCGGTGATGATTATAAGATTACCACGCTTGTTTTAAATAACCAAATGGCCGCTATTTCCCATATACTCAGCGCTGCCACGTTGCAACGGCTTACCAACAGCCGGCTTTATGGCAATCAATACAGTGCTGCAGATGTATTGAATGACCTGGTCAAGGGAATTTTTGAAGCGGATCTCCACGGCAATGTGAATGTTTACCGCCAGTATTTACAAACTACGTTTGTTGAAGCAGCCGCCAGTATCATGGATCCTAAATTCCCTGGCTATGATGATATTGCCAAGGCAGCGGCTTTGTATACGTTAAAAAAACTAAAACCGCAGTTGACTACTGCTGTTTCAACCAATGAAGAAACCAAAGCGCACCGGGCTAATCTTCTTTTCCTGATTAACAATGCTTTGGAAAACAAATAATTCCGGGGTCTCAGTTTGTTCCGTTCCAGCGCATTGGCGTCAAGGTAAGAGCTTTTCACATGGGCATAAAAGCAAGCTGGGCAAAGATTTAAAAGGAAAATTGGCTTTTAAAACAAACCGAATATCAATATGATCACCATTCATTTTTATATCCTCGTTGAGCTTTTGGATATCAAATGAGCTTTTGGTTGCTTTTCCTTTCTTTTTGTTTGGCCAAGGCAACTTCCTTAATTATCAGCAATTTCTTTCTCTTTTCTTTTTGTGTGGCCAAAAAGAAACAAAAAGGCCCCCCGAAAACGATAACAGCACGTTTTCGGGCTGGTTCCCTGATGGAGCTTCTGTGCTACTGTGATCTCAGCAGAGTATCGCTGCTCCCTTGATTTTCTCAGAATAGAATTAAGTAAGCAAAATTATTGTTAGTAATTCTTCTGTAGCCCAATAATCTTCAACGGTCTTTTACGTGGTCGTCTGCATATTGAATTATATTTCTTTCTCTTACTTTTTTTTGTGGAAAAAAAAGTAGTCCCGATAGTCACCGGGATCTGCGACAAAAAAAGTCCCGATGGCTATCGGGAAAAACCCTGCCGGCCGGACAGGCGGG
>JAOQAL010000286.1 GCA_025963615.1 Chitinophagaceae bacterium
TTCAGGTAGGCCCGGATTACCGGGGACGCACAGGCGGGGGAATTGAATCCGTTATAAAAACATATTCCGAAAATTTTCCTGGCACTCTTTTTTTGGGTTCATATAGCGAAGGGAATAAATTTCATGAAATTATATATACCTGCAAATTCTTTTTATCATTTACCCGGTTTATGATCGTAAAAAAGGATATCAAAATTGTTCATATTCATTCAGCTTCTGATATGAGCTTCATAAGAAAGTCTTTGACCATGATGATCGCAAGGCTTTTTGGAAAGAAAACAATTATGCATATGCATGGTTCCACGTTTAGGGTATTTTATGAAAAGGCGGGTATTTTTCGTTCTGTTATAAGAAGGCTATTGAAATGTAATGATCTAGTGATTTGCCTTTCACCACAATGGTTCGATTTTTTTTCCAATTTAATACCGGCAGCCAAACTGAGAATAGTTAATAATCCCGTACCCGCACCGGCTATGAATATTTCAAGACAGCAAAACGGAGTTGTCAAGTTTTTATTTCTTGGACGAATAGGTAACCGAAAAGGGATTTTTGATTTATTAAAGGCCATGAGCCTTTTAAATCCAGAACTGAGGCGTTCTGCCAATTTAACCATCGGGGGAAATGGGGAAGTGCAAAAGCTGCAGGAATTAATCAAATCATTGGCTTTACAAGATTGTGTAAATTATGCCGGTTGGGTAGATGGTCAATTAAAGACAGAGCTTTTGGCCGCCGCCGACGTATATATTTTGCCTTCCTATAATGAAGGGTTACCTGTTTCTATCCTGGAAGCCATGGCCTATGGCCTGCCCATAATTTCCACCCCCATTGGTGGCATCCCGGAAGTAGTAAAAGAAGGAATCAATGGTTTTTTAGTGGAGCCCGGGAATATTCAGCAAATCATAGATAAAATAGAAAAGATGATCAAGTCGCCGGATCTTCCACCCGAAATGGGTAAGGCATCTCTTCAAACCGTCAAGCCTTTCACGGCTGATTCAGTTTTCCCGGTTTTGGATACTATTTATGCTTCCTTGCTGGTGAAATAAGTGGCATGCTATTTTAAGGTGTTCGGGGGCTATCATTTTTGCAGAAATTCAGGTCATTTCTAATTGGTTTGATCAATATATTTGCATTTTTTTCGTTAAAAGGCGTTATAAAGGGGAAAAATGACATGGGTAACCGGAATAAAAGAAAAATAATATTAATTTGTTCCGACGGAGGGCATCTCGCCCAGATTTTGGAGCTGAAAGACCTTTTCTTGCAGTACGACTACCTGCTCATTACCGAAAAGACCGAGGCTACCTATTCATTAAGAAAAACATATAATATTAAATTTCTGAAACCGCGATCAGGCGGCAGTAAGCGTTCATTCATGTTTTGGTTCACCCTGATCGGGAATTTCTTTCTTTCCCTCAAGCTGTTAATCGGTCATTTCCCAAAGGTGATTATTACTACCGGTAGTCATACCGCGGTACCGATGTGCCTTATTGGTAAACTTTTCAGAAGAAAAATTGTTTGGATACTGTCCTTTGCAAGAATTAATTCAAAGGCAAAATCAGCTAGTATGATTTATCCTTTTGCTGATAGATTTATTGTTCAATGGGAAACTGCCCAACCATTATATCCTAAATCAATTTTTCTCGGGGGATTATATTAATGATACTAGTATTATTAGGAACATTTCGCATTGAGTTTCCAAGGCCTCTGATAGAAATTGAAAAACTTTGCCGGGAAGGAAAGCTATCAGAAGAGATAATTGTTCAAAGCGGGCATACAAAATATGAATCTCCATTTTTTACGATTGTGCCATTTATGGATGTGGATAAGTTAAATGAGTTGTATGATAAGGCCAGAATTATAATTACACATGCAGGTACGGGATCCATGCTCAATGGTGTAAAAAGAGGCAAAACCGTTATTGCGATTCCCCGGTTAAAGAAAAATGGCGAGCATATAGATGATCATCAACTCGAAATTGCTGCGGTTTTCGCGGAAAAAAAATATGTGTTACCCTGGTACGAGGATGACTCACTTAATTCAATTCTTCAAAAAACAAATGATTTTGTTCCGGAGAAATATGTCTCTAAAAAAGAAGTAATTATTGATTATCTTAAAAATTATATAGATAATATATAGAATATTGTAAAAAAGGATATTATGGTAAAGATTGGATTGATAGGAGCAGGGAAAATGGGTATTTCACATCTTGCTATACTCGGCGCTCATCCGGGGGTAGAGGTAGTAGGCGTCTGTGATACCTCTAAAATGGTCAATGATTTTTTATCGAAGTATGGTAATTTCAATTGCTTTACTGATTATCAAAAAATGATAAGCCAGGTAAAGCCGGATGCTGTTTTTGTAGCGGTTCCCACCAAATTTCATTACAGTATTATTAAAGAATTACTTGAAAAGAATATTCATGTTTTTGCGGAGAAGCCTTTCTGTTTGACAGTGGCCCAGGGAGAAGAATTGGTAAAGATGGCCGCGGAGAGAAAATTAGTCAACCAGATAGGTTATCATAATAAGTTTGTTGGCACCTTCCGGGAGGTTAAAAAAATCGTCGCGGGTGGGGCGTTAGGGAATATTTATCATTTTGTGGGTGAGGCTTACGGCCCAGTCGTTACAAATAAAAAACAAGATACCTGGCGGTCCGATCCATCAGAGGGCGGGGGATGTCTTTTGGACTACGCTTCCCATATCATTGATTTGATCAATGATATTCTGTCCCCGGTTATTTCGTCAAAAGGCAGCCTTTTAAAATCTGTTTATTCTTCTAATGTGGAAGATGCCGTATATTCTTTATTAGAATTAACGTCTGGCGTCAGTGGAGTACTTTCAGTAAACTGGAGTGATGACACGTATCGTAAAATGTCGACCTCTATTACGGTAATTGGTACCAAGGGAAAAATAATTTCGGACGCCAACGAGTTGAAAGTTTTTTTTAAGGACTCAGATTACCCGGCTGGTTACTCAAAAGGATGGAATGTAAAATATATTACGGATTTAACGGAGGAAGTGGACTTTTACCTGCGGGGAGAGGAATATTCCGCCCAGGTAGATTATTTTGTAAAAGCGGTTGAAGGGAAAGTGCGTAATACCATCAACACTTTTGAAAGTGCCTGGTATACAGACAGGGCCATATCAATTATTAAAAACAGTACAAAATAATAAGGATGGAAAGAATTCTTTTTGGGGATAACCAGTTTTTTGCAGTGAATCATATTTCAGATGAAAAATCCCGGGCTCAATCAATAAAATTCAAAGATGATCAGGCTATCATTACGACGTTGGATGAAGCGATCGGGGCTGGTATCAACACGTTTATGTGTACTACCCATGACCGTATCGCTAATATCTGCGACATCATCCGGGCAAATCCTGATAAATACAGGGACTTCAAAATCTATCCTTGTATGCCTTATGCGCATAAGTATGCGAATGCAGTCACGGAACTAGGCATTGCAGGCACGTTAAAACAATATGTTCCGGGTAACTTTTTAGGCTCGCTTTTTAAAGGGGGAATTGCTTATTTATCTAAAGATTACCTCTCTATTATGGAGTTATTGATTGATTCGGAAATGAAAATGTTTAAAGGAATTAATACACCCGTTATTTTTTTGCAAAATGTCATCACGGACCTCTTACTCGGTTTAAAAGCGAATGAAATATTTGTTGCGTTTCATCAGTATATCCGTAAAAAATATGATGCGGAAGCGGGGTTTATAACCATGAACATGCCGATGCTTCTAGATGTTCTGCAACAAGGCGGCATCGAGAATCCGGTGATTTGTTCATCCATCAATAAAGCCGGCTTTCGTATGTCTGGCGGAAAAGAGATTTATGAAAAAACTTTACAAACAAAAAAAATCCGGGCCATTGCGATGCAGGTGTTAGGAGGGGGCGCTATTCCTCCAAAAGAAGCCATTGAGTATGTTTGTAATTTACCCAACATAGAATCCATATTATTCGGGGCATCTTCCAAAGGGAATATTGAAAATACAGTTTCCAATATTCACCATTTTGATAAGACGCGCCTGTAACGATAAGCTTTACCGGGTTTAAGACATTAGGATGGCCATTGGTTTTAAATCAGAAAATCAGAGCAGAGTTTTATATTTGTTTAAATGTAGAAATAATGAAAAAAGCGCTAATTACCGGGGTTACGGGACAGGATGGGGCATACCTGGCAGAATTACTGATAAAGAAAGGATACCAGGTTCATGGGGTCAAAAGAAGGACGTCACTCATTAATACACAGCGGGTAGATCACCTTTACCAGGATCCGCATGACAATAATCTTAGAATGATACTTCATTATGGAGACCTTACAGACTCCACCAATATCATCCGGATAATTCAGGAAGTTCAACCGGATGAAATTTATAATCTTGGCGCCATGAGCCATGTACAGGTAAGCTTTGATGAGCCTGAATACGTTGCCAATACAGATGCCGTAGGAACGCTGAGACTTCTGGAAGCGATCAGGATTTTAAAATTAGACGGCAAAACAAGAATTTATCAGGCTTCTACTTCTGAATTGTTTGGGAAAGTTCAGGCGATACCTCAAACTGAAACAACTCCTTTTTACCCGCGTTCACCCTATGGTGTAGCAAAATTGTATGCTTATTGGATTACAGTAAATTACCGGGAGGCGTATAATATTTATGCGTGTAACGGCATTTTATTTAATCATGAAAGCCCGATGCGGGGTGAAACTTTTGTTACGAGGAAAATCACAAGAGGTGTTGCGGAAATCGTATTGGGATTAAAGTCCAAACTTTGGCTTGGGAATTTAAATTCAAAAAGAGACTGGGGGCATGCAAAAGATTACGTTGAGGCCATGTGGCTTATGTTGCAGCAGCCGGTTGCCGAAGATTTTGTGATTTCTACCGGTGTTACGACTACGGTAAGAGACTTTGTAATTCTTGCTTTTGCCCATGCCGGTGTGCAGGTTTCATTTGTTGGCGAAAATGAAAATGAAAAGGCAATTGTTACCGGGAAGCAACATGCTGATATAAAGGTGAACGAGGGGGATATTGTAGTAGAAATAGATAAACGATATTTCAGGCCCACCGAAGTTGATCTCTTATTAGGAGATTCAACAAAGGCCAGGCAAAAATTAGGATGGGTTCCAAAATACTCGTTGTCAGAACTTGTAAAGGAAATGGTAGATGCGGACATCCGTAATTTCCGGAAAGATATTATACTTAAGGAATCAGGTTATAACACCATAAGACAGTTTGAATAATGGAAAAAAGTGCTAAAGTTTTTGTTGCCGGTCACCGGGGTATGGTTGGTTCTGCCATAATGCGCAAGCTAACCGAAAATAATTTTCTAAACGTTATAACACGCACATCAGAACAGCTGGACCTTCGGAACCAGCAGGAAGTCGATACTTTTTTCAAAGCGGAAAACCCGGATTATGTCTTTCTTGCGGCTGCTAAAGTAGGAGGTATTTTAGCTAACAATGTTTACAGGGCAGAATTTTTATACGATAATCTATTGATCGAATCCAATATCATTCACGCTGCCTATAAGTATAAAACAAAGAAATTACTGTTCCTGGGTAGTTCGTGTATCTATCCCAAAATGGCTCCCCAGCCTTTGAAAGAAGAATACTTGCTTACCGGGTTATTGGAACCAACTAATGAGCCATATGCAATCGCTAAAATTACCGGTATAAAATTGTGTGAAGCATACAGAGATCAGTATGGGTGCAATTTTATTTCCGCTATGCCCACTAATTTATATGGGCAGGGAGATAATTATCATCCAGAGAATTCACATGTAATCCCCGGATTGATACGAAGGTTTCATGATGCTAAAATGAACAGGAACGATCATGTTGCCATATGGGGGTCTGGCTCACCGCTCCGGGAGTTTTTATATGTGGATGATCTTGCCAACGCTTGCTTGTTTTTAATGGAAAAGTATAATGAAAAACTTTTTATAAATATTGGAACCGGAATTGATATAACAATTAAAGACCTGGCTGAATTAATAAAAGAGGTTGTTGGATTTGAAGGGTCTATTGTGTTTGATGCTTCAAAGCCCGACGGTACTCCCCGAAAGTTGATGGATGTTTCAAAGCTTGCGGCCATGGGATGGCAATACTCAATATTTTTAAAGGAAGGTTTGACAAAGACCTATGAATTTTTTAAAGACGAGATCAGTAAATAAGAGGAATTAGCCGCCAGCGGCTCAGCTATTTTTAAATATTGTAGCTGTAATGTGTATATCAGTCTATTGCATATCTATGCCAATAGCTTAACTTCATTTTCAGAGCTATGAACAGACGATTTCTTCAATTTTTGCAATTGACACTTGGGGGATTGGATCTTCTAGTCCTGAATGCTGTCTATATTATATTACGTATAGTGTTTGATGAACGTATATCCTCGATTTATGTAATGTCTTATTTTATTTACTGGATTGCTTTAAATATTTGCTGGATATTGCTGAGTTGGCTTGGTAAAGTTTATTCTGATTCAAATATTCTTTCATTTGAATTATTTACGAAGCAAACCATGCGTATTTACGTCGTTTGGGTCTTGTGTATTTTCTTCTACCTGTTTTTATCTCATAAACTTGCCCTTTCCCGTCTTTTCGTTACTATTAATTGCGTCGCATTTGGAGTGGGCCTATTATTAAACAGGTTTGCATACATTGGTATCCGGGGATACTTCAGGAACAGCGATAATTTCGGGAAAAAGATTCTGATACTTGGCTATAATGATGTTGCAAAGAAACTGGCGGGTTACCTGGAGCAGGAAGGGATTAACATGAAAATTATGGGATTTGCTGAGGATTTCGAAAAGGTTACAGAGTTGTCCAATTACCCGATATTATCGAGTATCAATGACTCACTTGAAATTTCTAAAAAGCTTCAGGTCAACGAAATATTTTCAACCATTACCCCTGAGCAGGATAACAATATCTATAATTTGATGCGGGAAGCGGAGATAGAATGTATCCGTTTCCGGATAGTTCCTGACCTTACTTCATTCATCAGGCGTCCCGTGCATATTGATTACCTGCGCGACATCCCTATTATCTCGTTGCGTAGCGAGCCCCTGGATGATGTAGCGAACAGGATTAATAAACGGGCCAGTGATATCATGATTTCTGTTCTGGTAATTATTTTTATTCTTTCATGGTTGGTGCCGGTAATAAGTATTTTAATCTGGCTTGAATCCAGAGGACCTGTATTTTTTGTGCAACAACGAACCGGGAAGGACAACAAACCATTTGGTTGTATTAAATTCAGGAGTATGCGTGTCAACCAGGATGCAAATACTAAACAGGCCGCCCGCAATGATGTTCGTATTACAAGAATGGGAAGATTTTTGCGTAGGTCTAATCTGGATGAATTTCCCCAGTTTTTTAATGTACTGGTAGGTCAAATGAGTGTGGTAGGTCCACGACCCCATATGCTGAAACATACAGACGATTATTCGAAGTTGATAAACCAGTATATGGTCCGCCAGTTTTTAAAACCTGGTATTACCGGATGGGCGCAGGTAAACGGTTACAGGGGTGAAACAAAAGTCCTTCAGCAGATGAAAGGCCGTGTGGAGTATGATTTATGGTATATGGAAAACTGGAGCGTGTGGCTGGATATTAAGATTATGTTTCTGACAATATATAACGTGTTCCGGGGCGAAGAAAATGCATTTTAAAGAGAAGCTTCGAGCTGTGAGCTATAAGCTTCAAGCTTCAAGACCTATTGTTCGG
>JAOQAL010000300.1 GCA_025963615.1 Chitinophagaceae bacterium
AATCCATCTTTACCTTCTATTTCACGCAAAGGGCGCAAAGAAGCAAAGAACGCAAAGAGATGTACGGTTAAGAATCCATCTTTACCTTCTAAACATCGCTGCCGGATTTCACGCAAAGGAGCGAAGAACGCGAAGAACGCAAAGAGATGAACAGTTAAGAATCAATCTTACTTTCTCAACATCTCTGCCGGATTATTTTAAAATTACACTATTGAGACAGCCTCTTTCTTATCAATCCTTTCTTTCACGCCTACTCTATTTAACATTCTTTGTTCTTAGTTCCAGGGAAGCCAACGGTGGTAAATTACTGGCCGCTTTGTCCAGGTAGAAATAACTGACCGCGCTATAATCATCTACCCGGTAGAAATTAACCCAACCATCCGGAAATTTTTCATCGGTAACCGGGGGCGTGCCGGGCTCGTCAAACAGTCTTACAAAGCCAGCAGCAAGGGCAACGGTTATCGGTTTCAGGCTTACACCCTTATTAATCAAATCTCTTACTTCTTTTGTATTCCCGCCGCCAATCTGTTGTATCACCACCTTGATATCGCTGTTAAAATAGATAGCATCGGGTATGTGTAACCGGTAAAACACAAATTGCTTTAACGAATCGCTGGCTAATGTACATCCCTGGTAAAGATTGGTAAAAGTGCCGAGTCCCCAGGCACTTCCAATATAGTCTTCGGATCCGGTGCCATTAATGGTTGGATATTGGGTATCCCCATCGAGGTACATCTTCACTTCCCCTTCACCCCACCAGGTTTTACCATAAGCCGGATCCGCATTTAGTCCCACACTGACTCCCAGGAATCTTCCTTTGCCATTCACTTTGGGTAGCATTGTAAAATCATCGCCCGGTATGCCTGCGTTTTGCCTTGTCCAGTATGCGTGAAAGTATAGAGCATCTGCGGCAACTTTGCCAAGAATGAAATCCAGGTCGTAAAACAGCATTACTACTTCCTTGCTTTCATTAATGAGTAAAACCTTTGCAGATTTTCTGAATGGCATCGGGATATAGCAATTAAAAGAACGGCCTTCTCCGCTTGAAAATAAGGCTGATTGAAAGGCTATCTTTTTCCCAAGATTATTACAAAAGAAATCACCAAGTGGCACATCTACAGCGGGTTTTGATTCGCCATCCCAAAACATTTGTAATCGAAGGCTCCGCAGTTTAACGGGGTTCTGATCAATCGTTAACCATATACGCTGAATGGTTCCCTCGCCCTGTATGTTTAACAACGTTTTTGTTTCGCCCGGCTGCATCCATTCAAATGCATTGCCTTTTGCCGTCTTATTTGTTTTGCCTCCATTTCCTTTTATTCCATTGGGGTTTTCAAAGCTACTCAGGCGGCTTTTTGTATTGACGGGCAGCTGATATAGTTCCTGGCTTGCTGCTTCAAGCAAAGCAACCATGGAAAGAAAAACAAATAATATTTTCATTTTTATATCGCTTTATTTTGTCCAGTTTATTTTAGCCGATTTTATATCTCTTGAATTCCCCCCTATCATAATTACAAATTCACCGGGTTCCCAATCATATTTTAAATCGTAATTATAAAATTTCAGGTCAGCCGGGGTAATTTTGAACGTAACGGTTTTTGTCTCTCCTGCTTTCAATTCAATTTTTTGAAATCCTTTTAGTTCCTTTACCGGTCTTGTCGTGCTGCCTACTACATCCCGGATATATAATTGTACTGTTTCTTTCCCATCCTTACTGCCACTATTGGTTACAGTTATGCTGGCATTTAATGTTTGATTGCCTTTTAATGAACTACGGTTAAGTTTGATATCGCCATAATCAAAATGGGTATAGCTTAAGCCATATCCAAAAGGATATAACGGATCATTACTTACATCCAGGTAATTGGAACGGAATTTCTGAAACCATTTTCCATCGCCTAATGGCCGGCCTGTATTTTTATGATTGTAAAAAATGGGCACCTGGCCCACATTTTGCGGAAATGTTGTACTTAATTTCCCTGAAGGGTTTACATCGCCGAATATTACGTCGGCAATAGCACTACCAGCTTCGGAACCACCAAACCAGACATTTAATATAGCCGGAACATTTTCATTTTCCCATTTTAATGCCAGGGGACGACCTGTAAACAAGACTAACACAACGGGCTTGCCTGTTTTAAGTAATGCTTGTAACAACTCTTTTTGTATCTGCGGAATTTCAATATTGGTTCTGCTGCTGCTTTCACCGCTCATTTCGGCAGATTCACCCAACGCGGCGACGATCACGTCGGATTGGTTAGCGACTGCTAAGGCTTCCTGCAAAAGTGCAGGACCGGATCGGTTGTCACGATGTAAGGTCTTACCAAACATGGTAGCCCTTTCTTCAAGCAAACTATCCTCACTAAGATTGGAGCCCTTGGCATATAAAATCTTTGCATTACCACCAACAGCATCTTTTAATCCTGCCATAACGGAAATTGATTTTGAAAGATCAGCCGCTACGCTCCAGGTACCGGTCATATTCTCTGTAGCATCTGCCAGGGGTCCTATCAAAGCGATCGTTCCGGACTTTTGTAACGGTAACAGATTCCCCTGGTTTTTGAGTAACACAAAACTTTCGGCGGCAATTTTTCTCGCCACTTTACGGTTAGCATCCGTAAATACTTCCGTTGCCGCTCTTTTTTCATCGCAGTAACGGTAAGGATCCAAAAAAAGTCCAAGTTTATATTTTGCTTCCAGTATGGACCTGCAGGCGTTATCAATTTGCCGTTGTGTAACTTTTCCTTCCTGCAATGATTTTTTAAGGGTCGTTAAAAAACCTTCCCCTACCATGTCCATGTCGACGCCAGCATTTAATGCCTTGGCAGAAACTGCCTGCAAGTCACCGAGACCATGATCGATCATTTCATTAATGCCCGTATAGTCGGTCACCACAAACCCTTTAAACCCCCATTGTTTCCGCAATACATCGGTCATCAACCATTTGTTGGCCGAAGCCGGAAGGCCATCCACTTCGTTGAAAGAAGCCATCACCGTTCCAACGCCTGCATCCACAGCAGCTTTGTAAGGGGGCAGGTATTCATTAAACATCCTCACCCGGCTCATATCAGTGGTATTATAATCACGCCCAGCTTCAGCGGCTCCATATAAGGCATAGTGTTTAACACAGGCCATAATGGTGTTATTTTCTGAAAGATTATCGCCCTGATAACCTCTCACCATTGCTTTGGCGATTTCGGAACCCAGGTAAGCATCTTCCCCGTTTCCTTCTGAAATCCTTCCCCAGCGTGGATCGCGGGAAATATCAACCATGGGCGAAAATGTCCAGCAGATTCCATCCGCGCTGGCTTCTGTTGCAGCTATTCTTGCACTCTGTTCAATTGCCTTCATATCCCAGTTACAGGAGAGACCGAGTGGAATTGGAAAAACCGTCTGGTAACCATGAATTACATCCATTCCAAATAACAATGGTATTTTCAAACGGCTTTTTTCTACCGCCAGTTTCTGTACCTCTTTAATTTTAGCGACAGATTTAATATTAAACAACCCGCCTACTTTTCCCTGCGCGAATTTTTTTGCAATATCAGAGCTGGATGCCTGGCCTGTAGTAATGTCCCCCGCTCCAGGCAAATTCAGTTGCCCCAGTTTTTCATCTATTGTCATTTTTTTCATTAAGCCATCAATGAAAATTTTCATTGCTGCATCACCTGATTGCTGTGCCAGTAAACCAAGCGGAGCAAATACCAATAAGACAAAAGCGAATCGTTGTAACAATTTCATTTTTGATTATTTTTATTTCAATAAATAAGGCTCAATTTCTTTTTGCCAGATCACATATCCACTTTTATTCATGTGTAGCTTATCCTCCATAAATATATTGTCTATGGGTTGACCATCCTGCGTTAACATTTTATGGTAAACATCGACGAATGAGGTTTGCTTTTTCTTTTTCAAAAATGCCTTTATGAGTTCATTGGCTGCCACCATTTTCGGCATCAGTTTTTGCCGGCTCGGGCTGGGTTTGATGGAAACATAAACAATGGGGATTTTTTTATACTTATCCCTGATCATCGCGAATAAAATCCTGAACCGTTCAAATACCGTTTGCGCCGTTACTGAATCCGATGCGGCTAAATCATTTTCGCCACAATAAATAACCACCTGCCTGGGGTGGTAGGGAAAAATAATATCACCAGCGTAGCGGATTACATCCGGCAGTGATGAACCGCCAAAACCGCGATTGATAATTGGATACCCCGGGAAATAATCCTGCACATCTTTCCAATTATTAAACGACGAGCTACCCACGAACAGAATGGCGTTCTGCGGCGGCGGCTGAATACTATCTTGTTTTTTAAAATCCAGTATTTCATTCCAAAAAGGAGGAGCTTCCTGTTGCGCTTTTAACTGGCTAACAGCGGATAGAAAAGATACAATAAAGAATAACCGGGTCAATAATTTCATGTTGAAGAATTTTACGCTTAATAATAACTACCTGCATTAAAGGTACGGAGCTGTAAATCCTAATTTCAACAAACCTGTTTTTACTTCCGGGCAGCCGGTCAACAAATTCCAGAACAAGCCGGTGCGGTAATTTTCAATCATTATAATGATCGGGCCCTGGTCAATGGCTAAAAAAGAATTTGCAAACCAGGGGTTGTCCAGGTTAAAGGCATCCACAAATCCATATTCTTTCCATAATTTATCTCCTAATTTATAATAAAAGAATTTCAGGGCCTTCATCGATTCCGCGGGGGTATAAGGAAATGAAGATAGCGCTGCAGAAGGAGTAATTACACCATTATCATTATTGGGCTCATGAGCTGCGTAACCGGCAGGATCATCGCTTGCCGTTAATCCCCAGCAGGCATCGCTATAGCCAAAATATTTTCCAGGGTTGGTTTTACAATAACTATAATTTATGAGTGTATGGTTCAGCGTTTGTGTTTGATAGTTTGCAAATTGATCATTCAATCCGTTCGGGTTGATACCTAAGAAAGAATAATGTTCAAAAAACAAGGGTCCACCCGATGCAGGGCCTAATGGCAATTGATAGCCATAATAATTTGCGCCGTTTTTAATGGCGCCATTTTGCGCCCATCCATCGACATACACCGGTTGGTCAATGGAATGTGTATTAGAAGATGCAGCCAGCACATAAGTTATCAATGCTTCATTCCATCCGCGCACCGGAAAATTCATAATCCAATTTTTATCTTCGCTCCAATGCCAGTATAGTGTATTTTGATTGTTCTGCCGGAACCAGTCCCATTCTACATTATTCCACAGGCTATTGATCTTATTTCTTAAATCTGTTTCTGTGCTATCCATTCCATTAAAATATTGCCTGGCGCAAAGCAGCCCCTGCATCAGGTAAGAGGTTTCTACCAAATCAGCACCATCGTCATTCGGGCTGAACGGAATCGTAGCGCCGGTAGCACCATTCAACCAATGTGGAAATGCACCATGATACGTTTTGACGTTACCGGTCAGAAAATTTACAATCGTTGTTAATTGGGTCAACCCCTGTGTTCTTGTTATGAAACTTCTGTTTACACCGGCAATGATGGCCATAATTCCCATGCCAGAACCTCCGGAAGTAACCAGATCACCCGAGGAATTCCGTTCCCGGGCAAGGCCCGAAACAGGATGGGCGAAATCATGAAAATATTTCAACGTCTGCTTTTGCAAAAGATCCAGCAGGGCGCTATCAGAAAGCAACGGAAATTTATCCGTTGAATCAATCGTTGTAAGCAGGTTAACCTGAAGTGACGAGAGAAGATTTACATTCTTCGCAGATTGAAATTGTGCTGAAACAGATATCCCGTATTTAGTCAGGTTTTTTAAGGACGATTGCGGTGTAACGATTACCGTACTATCACCATTTCCGAAGGAAACTGTCAAAGGCACCATGGCAGCATTGTTTTCTTTAACAAGCATATTCGCTGCTGCCAGGCTTTTATTAACCGGTGCACTAAAGGAAAAGCGAATTACAGGATGTATCCCAACGTCTTTAATGACCGCAGCGGTTCTACCGTCAACCGTGATGGCCGTATTTTTAAAAATTTCGTTGACAACCGGCGGTTGCGGATTTTTTTCTTTTTTACAGGAAACTAATAAGAATGTAACTACCGTAAAAAAATAACCAATTCTGGCAAGTTGTTGAAATCTCATCACGTCCCGCTTTTATTTATTCATATAAGTACTTTCAAACCCTAATTTTTTTAAGCCGCCCTGCACTTCTGGAATGTTCATAAATAATTTCCATAATAAACCCGTACGGTAATTTTCAATCATTACTATTACAGGCCCCTGGTCAATAGCGAGGTAACTTTTAGCATACCAGTCTTTGGTTTCGTTAAAGGCATCTGTGAAACCATATTCGCCCCAGATTTTGTCCCCCAGATCATAATAAAAATGTTTTAACGCATTCCTTGAATATTCCGGCGTGTAAGGAAAGGCTGACAATGCAGCAGTAGGAGAAATGGTGCCGAAGTCATTGGTGGGTGAATGGGCATTGTAGCCATTATAGGTATCGCTTGCTGTAAGGCCCCAGCAATTTTCTCCATAACCTTTAAATTTTTGAGGATTATCGACACAATAAGCATGATTGATCAATGTATGATTTACGTTCTGTTTCCAGTAATCCGCATACTCATCTTTTAATCCGTGCGGATCCAATCCCAAAAAAGAATATTGCGAGTAGTACAACGGCCCTCCATAGTCAAAGCCGAGGGGCAATTCTATATTATAAAACTTTTTCCCGTTCTTAAAGAAATTACTTTGTGCCCAGCCCTGGTGATACACGGCTGGGCTTACGGGATAACGATCTGCTGATGCCGCCAATACATACAGTATGAGACATTCATTAAAGCCCCGAACGGGGAAATTCATCGCCCAGCCATTATCTGGGCTCCAATGCCAGTATAAAACTTCCTGGCCATCACGGGTAAACCAATTCCATTCAATATCATTCCACAGCCAGTTAATCCGGTTCCGCAAATCTTGTTCAATTTTATTTTCAGTATTAAAATATTGCCTTGCGCACAATAGTCCCTGGAATAAATAGGAAGTTTCCACCAGGTCGGCGCCATCATCTTTACGGCTGAAAGG